>NZ_JBFNEH010000026.1:0-52271 GCF_040797425.1 Symbiobacterium sp.
ACACCCTCCATCACGTGGCCGACTGTTTCTTGACAGTCGACCCCTCGTCCACCTGTCCACCACCCCATTCATCCCCCAAATCCCGGGCCTAACCCGGTTCATCCGCCCCTCCAGATCGCCTGACCTCCCGGGACTGTCAAAAAACAGCACACCCTCCATCACGTGGCCGACTGTTTCTTGACAGTCGACCCCTCGTCCACCTGCCCGCCACCCCGTTCATCCCCCAAATCCCGAATCTAACCCGGTTCATCCTCCCCTCCCGGCCGCCTGACACGCCGGGAGTGTCAAGAAACAGCACACCCCCCGCCACGTGGGCTGCTTTTTCCTGAAACTCACCCCTGGGCCCGGCAGCGTTCCCGTGTTCCCAATCCACCCTACCGGGGTCACATGACGGCGCACAAAGCCCGGCCCCCACTCGGGAGCCGGGCCTCGCACACGCCGTGTCCTGTCCAAAATGGGTCCCCGTACGGACCGGGTCCAGCGCGATGAGAGTCCGTGGTTCAGCTATCCCGGTACTGGCGGCCCAGCCGGTCCGCGGCCAGGATCGCGGCGTAGACCATGTCCGGGGTCACCTCAAACGGCATGTTGTGGATGGTCTCCTCCTCGGCGCAGGCCAGTTCGGCCACCCTGCGGATCTGCTCCTCCCGGATCGTCCGCACCCCCAGGTCTTCCAGGCAGACGGGCAGGCCCACGTTCAGGCAGAACTCGATGACCTCCTCGATCTCGTCGAGGGGTGCGTTCTCCAGCACCAGCTGGCAGAGGGTCCCGAACGCCACCTTTTCGCCGTGGTACATGCCGTGCGCCTCTTCCAGGGCAGTGAGGCCGTCGTGGATGGCATGGGCCGCCGCCAGCCCGCCGCTTTCGAAGCCCACGCCGCTCAGGTAGGTGTTGGCCTCGATGATCCGCTCCAGGGCGTCGGTGATCACGTGGGCCTCAGCCGCCGCCTTGGCCTTGATGCCCTCCTGCAGCAGCGTGTCGTAACAGAGCCGGGCCAGGGCGAGGGCCGCGGCTGTCACCCGGCCGCCGGCGATGTTCCGCTTGTTCGCCCGCGCCACCGCCCGCGCCTCGAAGTAGGTGGCCAGTGCGTCGCCCATGCCGGCCACCAGGAGGCGCGCCGGCGCCTGGGCGATGATGGCGCTGTCGACGACCACGGCAGCGGGGTTGGCAGGCAGGAAGAGGTACTGGTCGAACGTGCCGTCCTCCTTGTAAATCACCGACAGGGCGCTGCACGGGGCATCGGTGGACGCCACCGTGGGCACGATCACCACCGGCAGGTTGCGGCAGTAGTAGCCCACGGCCTTGGCGGTGTCGAGGGTCTTGCCGCCCCCGACCCCCACCACGACCTCGGCCCCGGACTGCTGGCACAGGTCGGTGAGCCGTTCGATCTCGGCGCGGGTGATCTCGCCGTGGAAGCGTTCCATCGTGAGCTCGTACCCGGCCGCTGCGAAGCTCGCACGGATGCGCGACTGCGTCAGGTTCATCACGAACTCGTCCGCGATGGCGAAGGCCCGGGTGCCGAGTCGGCCGGTGTGTTCCGCCAGCCGGTCCAGCTCTCCCGGACCCTGGATGTACCTTGTGGGTGCGACGATGATCCTGCTCAAGGTCCATTTCCTCCAGTGCTGCGCAGTAGTCTTGCCGAAGACTGGTGCACGGTGGTGGGCGAGCCGCAGACGCCCGGTCGGCACAGGCGGGCGCCTCCGGAGCAAACCTGGCCCGCTGAACGGGGCCGCCCGCCGGGGCGAAACCGCCAGTGCGGGCCCGATGGTGCCACCCGCCGGTGCGGGCCCAACGGTGCCGCCCGCTATCCGACGGGCTGCGCGTACCGCGGATCGGCCGGGCGCGGGCTCAGGCTGGCCAGGAGCACCAGCGCCTCGAGGCCGGTGTTGCGGGCGGAGAACTCCTCCTCCCCCTCGACCAGCAGCAGGTCGCCGGCCGCCACCGGCGTCTCCTTCCCGTCGACCACGACGACTCCGGAACCGGCGACGACGTGGATCACCAGGGAAGATCCGGGGTGCTTGTGCTTCGGCAGTTCCCGCCCCGGCGTGAGGGTAAGCACGAAGACCAGCACCTGCGGATGGCTGAAGCCGATCCGCTTCGCCAGCCCGCCCTCGGACACCACTGTGAGCTGGGACAGGTTCACCTTCTCCATGTGCGACCACCTCCGCCCTAGCATCCCCCGGATTTTCCGTCCCTATCGCACCCATCCGGCCTTCCGGCTCAGCGCAGCTTCACGGCCGTCCCGCTGGCAGTCACCATCAGCATCGACTGCCCCAGCACCTCGTAGTCGATATCGATGCCGATCACGGCGTCGGCCCCCAGGGCCCGCGCCTCGCTCTCCAGCTCCCGCAGGCACTCCTCGCGCCCCTCGCGCAGCTTGGATTCGTAAGCCCGCGACCGCCCGCCGATGATGTCGGTGATGGACGCCGCGAAGTCGCGCAGGAAGTTGGCCCCCAGGATCGCCTCTGCGCTCACCACACCCAGGTACTCGCTGATCTCCCGCCCCTGAATCCAGTGGGTCGTGGTCAGGATCACGCGCCTTCCTCCCTCGTCGTGGTCTTCATGAGTCGAGAGCGCTCGTCTCCGTCCAAAGGTTCGAGCGCTGCGGATGGCTCCTGGCGCCTCCACGCTCGCAAGGCGTGTGGCACAGTCTGGTGAAACTTGCGACCCGCTCACTCCGTCTGTGCAGCCAGGGAGGGGGAGCGAGATGAAGCCCCTGTTCAGATGGGGATTTCTTCCGGCTCTACTTGTTGGCGCCCTGATGGGATGTGCTCGCAGCGAGCAGAACCCGGTGCCTTCGGAGCCGCCCGATGTATCCGGGGTTGTGGAGGCCGCGCGGGAGCCGCAGAACGCTGGTTTGGTGCAGATCCTGGTTCGGGGAGAGTCAGGGAACTGGGGTCGGGTGTGGGTGACAGTCGGCGAGGATACCGAAATTCTCTCCGCAGAATCCGGTGATCATCGCAACATCGCGCACACGGACCTCAGGGAAGGCCAGCGTATACAGGTATGGCTCGAAGGCATGCGCCCGTCCGATCCTGCGCAGGCAAACGGGCAAGTCATCGTCGTAACGGACTGGTAAAAGGGAGCGCCGACCGGCGTCGGCGCTCCTTCACGCTCACTTGAACAGGGCCTGGCAGGCGAGGCGGAGCCCCTTCTCCAGGCGGTCCCCCAGCTGCTGCCGCTCGAACGGCGTCGGCTCCGTGAGCAGGAAGGCCGTGTCCTTCGGCCACTGCACCAGGCACTGCTCGGTGGTGTGCCCCCTGCCGTCGCAGTCGCAGGTGACCGGAATGCCCTGCTCCAGCAGGGCGTCGAGCAGCCTCATGCCAGAGCGGGTGTGAATCAGGTACTCTTCGTTCTGGTACTTGATGCGCCGCATGCACTGTCCCCTCCCTGCCAGCATCATAACACTTGCCGGAATCGACCGGCAAGAGCGGCGGAAGAGCCATCCCTTGGCGCGGCGTACGTGGCCATGCGGGTCCAGGAGATCCGCCAGCGGGGTGCATCCAGGCGGTCCACGATGTGCGGTCCCTGTGCAGGGGCTCACAAGGACCAGCGCCGCCCTCGCCTGCCACGTTGCGAGTAAAAGGCACTGGCCATCTGCTGACCGGCGACGAGGGGATCCCCGGCGGGTGCCCCTCCAAAGAAGGAAACCGGAACCTGGTCCACGGGCAGTGGACTGCGCGGCCGGACCACCGCGGCTGGCGCATGACGCACCGGAAAAGCCGACCACCCGCGGCCGAACCTCCGCAGACACAAAACAAGAGAGGCCGGCGCTCGCCGGTCTCCCCTTCAGGCTCCGTTATGCGGACTTGGTGGCCTTCTCGCCCGACGACTCCGACTTCGACTCCGAAGCCGCCTTGTCCTTACCGGTCAGCTTCCAGCCCACGGCGATGTGGCCGTTCTCCAGGCCATGGGCGGCGAAGGCGGAGACGAGACGCCGGGCGCCAACGTGACCGCACTTCGGGCACTTTTGCGCCTCACCAGAAGTATTCAGCGGCACCAGTTCCTCAAAGACATGGTTGCACGCGTTGCACTTGAACTCATAGATCGGCATACCAGTCTCCCCCCCTTGCGTTAACATCATGCCCCAATTTTACCCGGGTGCAAGGGGAGATTCAAGGGGATCTTAGCACTCATCACCGGTGAGTGCTAACTCATGCCTTGGGCAGAACCAGCGGCACACCCGCCCGGCAGAGCGGGCACTCCGCCGGCGCCCAGGAGTCCACCGCAACCTGCACCAGCGAGCGAAGCGGCACGCCGAAATCCACCTGCCCCCCCGACCGGTCGACGATGCAGCCCACCCCCACCAGGGCAGGTTCGTACGGCCGGATCGCGGCGATGGCCTTCCGCACCGACCCGCCGGTGGTCACGGCGTCTTCCACCACCAGCACCCGCTCGCCCGCCCGCAGGCGCCACTGTCGCTTCAGGGCCATGCCGCCGTCCTCCGTTTTCTCGGTGAACATGGCCCGCACGGGTCGCCCGGTGAGCCGGCCCAGCTGGCGGGCGACCTCGTAGGCCAGGATGATCCCGCCCGTGGCCGGGCCGACCACCGTCTCCACGCCATCGGCGGCGAACAGGGCGGCGAGTCCGGCGCAGAGCCGCTCGGTCTCGGCGGGGTGCTGGAACGTGTGGGGCATCAGGAAGAAGCGGTCGGAGTGGCGGCCGGAGGTCAGGCGAAAGTGGCCCTCCAGCAGGGAGCCCGTCGCCCGCAGCAGGCTCAGCACGCCTTCAGGGTCAAGGTTCGCACGCATGGGGGATCCTCCTCGTTACTCCGGGGAAGCGCCCCGGGAGGGTCGTCGACCCCGGCGCACCGCCATCACCAGGTGGGCGGGTACCGCTGCACCCGTCGTGGCGGCCGGCGCACGCGTGGTGGCAGCCGGTGGCCGACTGCTGCCGCGTGCAGGCACCGCCGCGGCAGCATGGTAATGGCCCCGGGGATCACGCACGGTCGGCATCCTTCAGGAACTGGCGCAGGCTCTCGGCCGCCTCGCCCGTGGCAGGCCGTCTGGACGGTTTGGCGCCGGGCGTGGCGGGGTGGGCGCCCCCCGTCGGGAGGGGGCCGTCTCCACCGCCGGACTGATGGGCGCTCGCGGCCGGACAGGGGTCGCCCCCGCCGCCGGGCTGCGAGGCGCTCCCGACGGCCCGTGAGGCCCCCTCCGAGGACCGGGCGGCGCCTTCCACGGGCTGTCGGGCGACCGTGGTCCTGCCCGCCTCCGGCCGCGCCGCACCCACCAGGTCGGCCACCCGCCGGTAGCCCTGCTCCGCCATGAACTGGGCCAGCTGCGCGGCGATGGTCACAGGGGCGGGGGGGTCGATGAAACAGGCGGTGCCCACCTGGACGGCCGATGCGCCCGCCATCAGGAACTCGACGGCGTCCTCACCCGTCATGATGCCGCCAATCCCGATGACGGGCACTTTCACCGCGCCGGCCATCTGCCAGACCATCCGCAGCGCCACCGGCTTGACGGCCGGGCCCGAAAGGCCGCCGAACACGTTGCCGAGGTGGGGCCGTCGGCGGCGGATGTCGATCGACATTCCCAGGAGGGTATTCATCACTGCGATCCCGTCCGCACCCGCGGCCTCCACCGCCCGGGCGATCTCCACGACATCCGTCACGTTGGGCGAGAGCTTCACGATCAGGGGCAGGGTGGTCGCCCGGCGGACGGCCGCCGTCACCTCCGCCGCGCCTCTGGCCGTGGTGCCGAAGGCCATCCCCCCTTCCTTCACGTTGGGGCAGGAGATGTTGAGCTCCACCGCCGCCACGCCGGTCCCCTCCAGCCGCCGGGCGACGGCCGCGTACTCGTCGACGGTGCGGCCGACGATGTTGACGATCACCGTGGCCCCCTGCTCCTGCAGCCACGGCCAGTCGACGTTCAGGAAATGGTCGATGCCGGGGTTCTGCAGGCCGATGGCGTTCAGCATGCCGCCGGGAGTCTCCACCACCCGGGTTCCCGGGTTGCCCTCCCAGGGTTCCAGAGACGTGCCCTTCACGCAGATCGCGCCGATGGCGGAGAGGTCCACCGCCCCGGCGAACTCGCGGCCGTAGCCGAAGCAGCCCGAGGCGGCCCAGACCGGGGTCTTGAAGGTCCGGCCGAAGAGGCGCACGCGAAGGTCTGGGGCGACACCTTCTTCAGAAACCACCGAGGATCACCTCCTCCGCCGGGAAGACCGGCCCGTCCTGGCAGGTCTTCAGATAGCCGCCGCGGGCCGCCGGCACCGTGCAGCCGAGGCAGGCGCCGAACCCGCAGGCCATGAAGCGCTCCACCGACACGAAGCAGGGCACGCCGGCGGCGGCGCAGCGCTCCTTCACGGCGTAAAGCATCGGCTCCGGCCCGCACGCCCAGACCTCGCCGACTTCCAGCGGAGCGCCCGCACCGTCCGCGCCGACGCCCGCGCTGCGCAGCAACCGCTCCAGCGGGGCGGTGACCAGTCCCTGCTCCCCCGCCGAGCCGTCATCGGTCGCGATGAACACCGGCACCCCCGCCGCCGTCACCTCCCGGGCGCCGGCGAGGTAGCGGGCGCTGCGGGCGCCGAGCACGGCCACCGCAGGCCGGCCCGACTCCACCGCCCACCGGGCCGCCGCCGCCAGCGGCGGGATGCCCAGGCCGCCGCCCACCAGCACGAGCCGCCCCCGCCCGGACCGGGGATCGGGGAAGGAGCGGCCCAGGGGACCGAGCAAATCCAGCACCACCCCGGGCCGGATCCCAGCCAGGATCCGCGTGCCCCGGCCCACCACCCGGTAGATCAGGCTGACCTCCCCCGCCTCGGGCCGGATCTCGCAGAGCGAGAGCGGCCGGCGGAGCAGGGGGTCGACGGCGGGCGCCCCTGACGGTGCGGGGCCAGACGCCACCGGGCCCGGCGGCAAGGCCGGAGCGACCGGCACCGGGTGGACCTGCACGAACTGCCCGGGCGTGGCCCGCCGGGCGATCTCCGGTGCGGCGAGAACGAGCTTGTAGATCTCGCCGTCGCCCTCGTGGGCCAGCACCCGCGCCGCCTCCCGCACCCACTCGGCCCGGACCTGGGCCTGACGCAAGGCCGGCGGCGCCACAAGATCGCCCGGCCTCATTCCGCGATCACCTTCATCTCCAGCATCCGCAGCCGGCCGCCCACGATCGTGGCGTAGGGTGCGCCGGTGAGGGTCCAGCCGATAAACGGCGAGTTCTTCGACTTCGACGCCATCTCCTCGGCCCGCACGGTCCAGGTGCGACCCAGGTCCAGCACCGTGATATCCGCCTCAGCCCCCTCCGCCAGGGCCGGCGGGGTCCGGTTGATGAGCTGCGCCGGGCGGGTGGACATGAGGAGGATCAGTTGCTCCAGGCTGATCACCCCCGGCCGGACGAGCCGGTCGAGGGCGAGACCCACCGCCGTCTCGAGCCCCGTGATGCCGAAGGCGGCCAGCGGGTATTCCACGTCCTTCTCGTCCACGTGGTGCGGGGCGTGGTCGGTGGCGATCACGTCGATGGTGCCGTCGGCCAGCCCCTCCAGGATCGCCTGCCGGTCCGCCTCCTCCCGGACGGGCGGATTCATCTTCGTGTTGGCGGAGTAGCCCATTTCGGCCACGATCTGGTCGGTGAGGGTGAAGTGGTGCGGCGTCGCCTCTGCCGTGATCCGGGCCCCCAGGGCCTTGCCCCAGCGGACCAGTTCCACCGAGCGGCGGCTGGAGAGGTGCTGCAGGTGGACCCGGGCGCCGGTCTCCAGCGCCAGCAGGATGTCCCGGGCCACGTGCACCTCCTCGGCCGTGGCGGGCATCCCCTTCAGCCCCAGCCGGGACGAGACCCGCCCCTCGTGCATGCAGCCGCTTCCGGAGAGCGACCGGTCCTCGCAGTGGTCCATCACCGGCAGGTCGAACTGCCGGGCGTAGATCATGGCCTGCCGCATCGTCTCGGCCCGGTCGACGGGCCGGCCGTCGTCGGTGATGGCGCAGGCGCCGGCCGCCCACATCTCGCCGATCTCGGCCAGCTCCTCGCCCTTCAGGCCCTTGGTGATCGCCCCGGCGGGCCAGACCCGGCAGAGCCCCTCACGGGCGGCGAGGTCCAGCAGGTGGCTCACCAGCGGGGCGCTGTCCACCACCGGGCGGGTATTGGGCATGCAGACCACCCCGACGAACCCGCCCCGCACCGCGGCGGCCGTGCCGGTGCGCATGTCTTCCTTATATTCCTGGCCCGGGACCCGCAGGTGCACGTGGATGTCGATGAAGCCCGGCGCCACGACCTTCCCGGTGGCGTCGACCACCCGGGCGCCTTCCGGCGCCGGCAGGTCCGTCCCGATGGCCCGGATCCGGCTGCCCTCCACCAGCAAGTCGCCCACCCGGTCGAGGCCGCGGGCGGGGTCCAGCAGCCGGCCACCCCGGATCAAGAGCACGCTCATGCCGCCTCGCCCCCTCCCAGCAGCAGGTAGAGCAGGGCCATGCGCACGGCCACGCCGTTGGTCACCTGCTCGGTGATCACCGACTGCGGCCCGTCGGCCACCGCCGTGGCAATCTCCACGCCCCGGTTCATGGGGCCGGGGTGCATCAGCAGTACGTCGGGCTTGGCGAGGCGCAGCCGCTCTGCCGTGACGCCCCAGAACCTGTGGTACTCGGCCACCGTGGGGAAAAGCCCCTTCTCCTGCCGCTCCAGCTGCAGGCGGAGGACGTTCACCACGTCGGCCCCCTCCAGCGCCTCCTCCACCCGCGTGGTGGTGCGCACGCCGTACTCCTCAAAGCCCTGCGCCAGGAGGGTGGACGGGCCGACGAGCCAGACCTCTGCCCCGTACTTGGCGAGGCCGTAGATGTTGGACCGGGCGACCCGGCTGTGGTAGGAGTCGCCCACGATGGCGACCTTCAGGCCCTTGAAGCCGCCCTTCTTCTGCCGGATGGTGAGCATGTCCAGCAGCCCCTGGGTGGGGTGCTCGTGGATACCGTCGCCGGCGTTGATGACCGACGCCCGGAGTGACCGGGCCAGCAGGTGGGGCGCACCGCCCATGGAGTGACGCACCACCACGGCGTCGACGCCCATGGCCTCCAGGTTGCGGGCCGTGTCCTTGAGGGTCTCCCCCTTCTGTACCGAGCTGGTGGCGGCGGAGACGTGGATCACGTCGGCCCCCAGGTACTTGGCCGCCAGCTCGAACGACTTGGCCGTGCGGGTGGAGTTCTCGTAGAACAGGGTGACGATCGCCTTGCCCCGCAGGGTGGGCACCTTCTTGACGGGGCGGGTGGCCAGGTCTTTCAACGCCTCTGCCGTGTCCAGGATCAGATCGATCTCCTCGACCGTCATCTCCTGCAGGCCCAGGATGTCCTTCCGCTTCAGTCCGGGCATGCGCAACCTCCTCGTGGGGCTCAGGAGCCAGGGCCGGGTCACTCGTTGTCGTACAGGGCCACGAAGTCCTCGCCGTCGATCTCGGTCACGTGCACTTCCACCCGCTCTCGGCGGGAGGTGGGCACGTTCTTGCCGACGTAGTCGGGCCGGATGGGCAGCTCGCGGTGGCCGCGGTCTACCAGCACGGCCAGCTGGATGGCGGCCGGCCTTCCGATGTCCAGCAGGGCGTCCAGCGCGGCGCGGGCCGTGCGGCCGGTGTAGATCACATCGTCCACCAGCACCACCACGCGCCCGGGCAGCTTGAAGTTGACCTCGCTCTTGTGGACCACCGGGAGGGAGGCCAGCTCGCTGAGGTCGTCGCGGTAGAGGGTGATGTCGAGGCTACCGACGGGCACCTCGCGGCCCTCGAACGCCTTCAGCCGTGCGGCCAGGCGCTGGGCGAGGGGGATGCCCCGCCGGCGGATGCCGACCAGGGCCACCTGCTCGGTGCCCTTGTTCCGCTCGATGATCTCGTGGGCGATGCGGGAAAGGGCCCGGTTCATCTGCGTCGCGTCCATCAGGAGCGCTTTGGGCCGGGACACGGAAGCCACCTCCTCGTGGGCACGAAAAAGCTCCTTGCCCGCTGCCGGCAAGGAGGTACCCGTCTCGTGCAGCGCCCGCCCGCGACCCGCGGCGGGACCTGCGATCGCCGTATGGTTGCTCCTTACCAGCCTCACGGGGCTGATTTAAAGTCGCATGTCCTGGGACCACGTTACCATTTGGGGACTGCAAGGTCAAGGGGCCGCCCTTCACCACGCCAGCTTGCCCGCCGCCCGGAGGGCGCTGTTGATCTCCCGGTTCATCTGCTCCACTGCCCCCGCGATGGCCTGCGCCGCCTCAGCCGGCGACGGGTCCGTGCCCGGGTAGGCGTAGATGACCGACCGGGAGGCGTTCACCACCGCCCCGAGGCCGTCCAGGTTGAAGGCGCCTACCACGTCCGCCGCCGTGCCGCCCTGTGCGCCATAGCCCGGCACCAGCAGGATGGCCCGGGGCATCTCCGCCCGGTAGTGCCGCAGGTCCTCCGGATACGTCGCGCCGACCACCGCCCCGACCGCCGAGTAGCCCGACTGCCCCACCAGCCGTTCCCCCAGCGAGTCGACCAGCTTCGCCACCTGATCGGCCACCGTCTCGCCGGAGAGCAGCGGCTGGTCCTGCAACTCGCCGGAGGAGGGATTGGACGTCTTCACCAGGATGAACACCCCCGTCCCGCGGGCCTCCGCCCGCCGGACGAAGGGCACCAGGCCGTCGCTGCCCAGGTAGGGGTTCACGGTGAGTGCGTCAGCCCACTGGTCGGGCTCCTCCCAGGTCTCCAGGGGGTTCGGATGACCGAAGTAGGCGGAGGCGTACCCCTCGGCGGTGGAGCCGATGTCGCCCCGCTTTGCGTCAGCGATGACGAGGAGCCCCTTGCTGCGGGCGTAGCGCACCGTCTCCCAGAAGGCGGCCACGCCGTGCTCGCCGTACAGTTCGTGAAAGGCGGACTGGGGCTTGACCGCGGCCACCTGATCGGCCACCGCGTCGATCACCAGCCGGTTGAAGGCCAGGATGGCCGCCGCGGCGCCCCGGGCGGTCTTGCCATACTGCGCTGCCGCCTCCCGCTTGATGAACTCGGGCAGCCGCGGCAGCACGGGGTCCAGCCCCACCACCGCGTGGGAGCGGCGCAGCTTCACGGCGGCGCAAAGCCGGTCGGCAAAGTTCCGGTTCAAACGATCAGGCCTCCTCCCGCAGTCGCTGGATGACGGCCATCATGTCGGCGGGCGGGTCCACGGTGAACTCCATCCACTGGCCCGTGACCGGGTGGAAAAAGCCCAGCTGCCGGGCGTGGAGGGCCTGGGGCGGCATGCCCAGGTGCGGCTTGCGGGTGCCGTAGAGGGGATCGGAGACCACCGGGTGGCCGATGAACGAAAGGTGCACGCGAATCTGGTGCGTGCGGCCGGTCTCCAGCTGGCACTCGAGCAGGGCGTACCCGCGGTACCGCTCCAGCACCCGGAACCAGGTGACCGCCTCCCGCCCGGTCTTGGTGTTCACCGCCATGCGCTTGCGGTCTTTCGGGTGGCGGCCGATGGGCGCCTCGATCCGACCGGTGTCAGGCATGTTGTTGCCGTGCACCAGCGCCCAGTAGATGCGCCGGGCCCGGTGCTCCCGGATCTGCTCCTGCAGGCTGGCCATCGCCCGCTCGGTCTTGGCCACGACCAGGAGCCCGGTGGTGTCCTTGTCCAGCCGGTGGACGATTCCCGGGCGCAGCTCGCCGCCGATGCCTTCCAGGTCCTCCACCTTGTCCAGCACGGCGTGGACCAGCGTGCCGGTCCAGTGGCCGGCGGCCGGATGCACGACGAGCCCCCGCTGCTTGTTGATCACCAGCACTTCCTCGTCCTCGAAAACGATGTCCAGGGGGATGTCCTCCGGCACCAGGTCGATCGGCTCCGGGTCGGGAACCTGCACGATGATCTCATCCCCCGGCGCCACGGGCTGGCGCGCCTTGGGAATCTCCCCGTTCAGGGTGACGTACCCCTCGTCGATCAGCCCCTTGATGCGAGAACGGGAGAGCCCCAGCTCCTCCCGCCCGGCCAGAAAGGCGTCGAGGCGACCGTGGCTCTCCGCGGCAACAATCCGGATTTCTCTCACGCCTTGCTCGCCCTTTCCGAGAGAAGCAGGTAGAGGAACAGCAGTCCGACCCCAACCGTGACGCAGATATCTGCCACGTTGAAGTTGGGGAAGTAGTAGTCACGCCAGTAGAAGAGGAGGAAATCGACCACCCGGCCGTTCAGGATGCGGTCGATCATGTTTCCCACCGCGCCGCCCATGATCAGCCCCAACGAGACACGGAGCAGCGGGTGGCGGGCCTCCGGCTGTCTGAGGTAGTACAGAATGCCGATCACGGCCGCCGCCGCCACGCCCACAAAGAACCAGCGGGCGTTCTTCAGCATGCCGAAGGCGGCGCCCGTGTTGTGCACATACTGCAGGGAGAAGAAGCCGGAGATGACCGGGATTTCCTCGAACTCGGCCATGCGCGTGGCGACCAGCCATTTGGTCAACTGGTCCAGGATCACGGCAACGGCCGCAATCAGAATACTTGGCACGCTCGCCAGCCTCCCATCTTACCTGTCCCAGTCTACCACAGGCTGGATGGGGGTGCCAAGGCGCCATCCCGGGACCTCTTCCGCCAGTTCCGCCAGCGCCTCCTGAGTCTCGGGGGTATGCAGGGATTCCCAGACCCACTGCCTGAACTCGTCCCAGCCCATCTCGCCGACCAGGTCAGGCCGGATGATCTCCCGGGGCGCCCCCCAGCGCTCGGTACCACCGGTCCACGGCCGTCTTCTTCACGCCCCGCGGCCACATGGCGGTGCAAAGCACCCGGAGCCCGTCGCCCGGCTCGGCCTCCGCTTGAACTGGATCTGACCGGACATGGCAGGTCAACCCCATCATGATGTGCGAGTTTCAGGACTGACTTGTTCACCCCTGATGGGTTCGGAGCCTTACCCCCCACCCCTCCCGCCCGCCTTCCGCTCTGTTCTAATCTACTGTTGACGACGGGGGCTCTCAACAACCCCGGCTCCCGGCGGCCGGGGGCACCCCGGGCCTCCCGGGTGCTGCGCTCCAGCCCGCGCCGACCTCGCAACCCATTCCACTGGTGCAGACCCTGCGCCAGCACGGCCCGTGTCTCGAGACGTCCTCATAGGCGGTTTGCCCGGCATGCGGGCGGTTGAACGATCCTGTCCCCTCGTACTGGGCTCGAGTAGCCGGGCACTAACCCTCGGGCACAACCATTCAAGCCTCAAGGGTAACGAAATGAGCCACGCGGCAGGTGAGGCGTGGCTCATTTCGTTACCATTCGGCCGGTGAGTCGGCGCTTGCGACGGGACCCCCGCCAGGCCGGTCCAGTCGGCACCGGGCAACAGAAGCGGCCAGGACCAGGCGCCTTGCGCGGCGCCGTCCTGGCCGACGGTGGTCTACCCTCCCGGGCTGCCCATGCGGCGGCGGGGGAAGCGACTGCGGCGGAACTGCTTCTCCGGCAGCACACCCCGGAAGTAGAGGCCCGGGACCCAGTCGTAGTCCCCGCCCATGTCGTCGGGGCCATAGAGCGTTCCGGTCAGGCCGTCGTCGTACTGCACCGTGCCGCCGTCCCAGTCGCGGTCGTCCCGCTGCAGCGGCTCGCCGTTCTCGTCCACGAGGGCGTCGGTGGGCTCCACGATGGTGTAGACATCTTCGTCGGAGTTGTACATGTCCTCGTACGAAACGGCGCCGGGGACATCCTGCGGCGTCTCGGACGTGCCGTACTGGGCCACTTCCTGCCAGGCGTCCTCGCCGTCGTAGCCGGGGTCGCCCGAGCGATCGCGGAAAGTCCGGCCGAAGGGCGGGCTGGTCACCTGCTCCTCGATCGGACGGTGGAACCGGCCCTGCATCGCCTCCCGCCGCTGCTGGCACTCGACGCAGGTGGTCGCGCTGGGGAAGACCTCCAGCCGCTCGGGGGCGATCGGGCGGCCGCAGTCTTCGCAGATGCCGTAGTCGCCCCGCTCCATCCGCTCCAGAGCGGCGTCGATCTCGCTGAGCCGGTGGAGCGCGTTGGCGCGCAGCCCCAGGTCTTTCGACCGCTCGAAGGTCTCCGTGCCCAGGTCCGCCGGGTGGTTGTCCAGCGTGCTGTCTTCCTGCAGCTGGTCCCCCTGCGATGTGCCGAGGCCGGTCTCCTCGATCATCGCCACCTGCCGCTGGTACGCCTCCCGCTCGTCCAGCAGCTTCTGCCTCAACGACTCAAGGTTCATGCGCTCACTGCCCCCTCTCGGGGGTAGTCTGCCCGCGTTATGTCGCTCTTACGGCCTGAGCTGCTGGTCCACCATCCGGACAATGGTGGCGATCAGGTCGCCGATCACCGGCAGATTGGCCATCATGAGGCCGCGCAGAATATAGAGCAGTACCGCCGAAAGCACCGTGAAGCCGATGCCAATCCCGAGGCCCCGGGCCGCGCCGCCCACGAAGTTGATCCACAACATCCGCCAGGGGTGCTGCAGCAGGATCGTGTAGTCCAGGACGTTCGACCGTTCCAGCGCCAACGCCAGCCGCTCGACCAGTTCGGCCAGGGACTCGTTGCCGGCGGCAGATCGTTCGGTCAGGGGCTTGCGGTGGGGGACCGAAAGGGAACGGCGAAACACAGGGCCGCGAACAGCACCACCGGGCAGGCCGCTTGGCAGAGGTACATCTGAGCGCCCGGCCGGGTGCCGATCGGCACCGGCAGCCGGGCGCACGGGGGAACGCCGCACCCGCTTCACCCGATAGCGCAGCCCCATGGGTCACCCTCCCGCCCGGAACGTGGGCTTTCGCCCTTATTCTGCTCCCCCGGGCGACGGATTAACGGACCACTCCTCCCAGTTCCAGAAGAGCCCCCGCGGCGAGCCGTGGCGCACGCCCTGCACCCTGGTGCTCACGCCCACCACCGAGTCCTGCGCGAAGAGCCAGGTGTAGACCTGCTCCTCCGCCAGCACCTCCTGCAGGCGGCCGTAGATCTCCCTGCGCCGGGCGACGTCGGTGGTGGCCCGGCCCTCCTCGATCAGCCGGTCCGCCTCGGGGTTCGCGTACCCGGTGATGTCCCGGAATCCGCCCTGCGAGTGGAAGATCGAGTGGGGGTCCGGGTCGAAGCCCAGGCTCCAGCCCAGGAGGTAGGTCTCCTTGGCCTCGCTGGAGATGTGGGCCAGGAAGTCCTCCCAGGCCATGGGGGTGATCTCCACCTGAATGCCCACCTCCCGCAGCGCCTGCTGCACGAAGGCGGCGGTCTCCCCGTAGAGCTGGCTCTCCACGTTGATGGCGAGCCGCATCACGAACGGCTGGCCATCCTTGTAGCGCAGCCCGTCCGCACCGAGGAGCCAGCCGGCCTCGTCCAGGAGCCGCGCCGCCTCCGCCGGGTCGTAGGGGAGCACCGGCACGTCCGGATTGTAGTCCCACCGGGCCGGCGAGGCGTGGCTGTGCACCACCTGGCCGTGGCCGCCCAACACCTGCTCCACCATGGCGTCACGGTCGAGGGCGTGGGTGATGGCCCGGCGCACCCGCAGATCGGCGTAGGTCGGGTGGTTCAGGTTATACCCCAGGAAGGTGTACATGAAGGCCGCGTATTGGTACACGTTGACGCCCGGAACGCTCTCCCGAAAGTGAGTCGCCATCTCGGGCGGAATGCCCGCCACGTCGGCCTCGCCCCGCTCCAGCGCCGCCACCGCCTCCCGCTGGTCGGGCACCACCTGGATGATCAGCCGGTCGATCTTCGCCGGCTCCCCCGAGAGCGAGTAGCGCCACTCGGGGTTCCGCTCGAGCACGATGCGCTCGTTCCTGACCCACTCCACCAAGCTCATCGAGCCCGTCCCCACCGGACGGGTGGCGTAGGGCGACCCGGCGAGGTCTGAGATGTACGGCTCCAGCAGGTGCTTCGGCATGATGCCGTAGCCCGTCAGCCGGGTGAAGAGCGGGGCGAACGGATAGGCGGCCTCGACCCGGAAGGTGTACGGGTCCGGCACCTGCAGGCCGCCGGTCTTGACGAAGTGCTCGTAGGCCTCCAGCTTCCGCCGGCGGCACTCCTCCGCCGACACCCGGCCCTCCGCCAGGGCAGCGTCGGCGACTTCGTAGGCCCGGGCCAGCTCCTCCCACCCCTTCACCGCCGTGAAGTCCCCGAAGCGGACGCCCTGGTAGTCAGGGTGGGCGATGGTGAGGAAGGTGAAGCGGACGTCTTCGGCGGTCAGCGGCGCCCCGTCGTGGAACGTGACCCCCTTGCGGATCCGGAACGTGTAGATGCGGTCGTCCTCCACATGCCACGACTCGGCCAGGGCCGGGTGCGGGTTGAGCTGATCGTCGTAGATGGCCAGGCCGTCGTAGATAAACTGCGTGACGAAGCTGGAGGCGGTGTCCACCGTCAGGGTCGGAATCAGCACCGATGCGTCCCCTGGCGTGGCGTAGATCAGCGTGGTCGGTTCCGGCTTCGGTGTGGTCTGGTCCGGCAGCGGCGCAGCCCCGCAGCCGAAGAGGAGCAGCAGCGCACAGAACCCGGCCGCCCCTCGAAGCCCCGGCGGGCGCTTCCGCCTCGCACAGGGCCCAGGCACGAGTTCGGACATCTCCGGTCCCCCTCATCTCCCACCGCACGCCGGCCGGCTGGCACCGGCCCGGCGTACACCCATTTCCGAACATTAGACGACATCCCGGCAAGCACTGTTCGGTGTTACTGCGCGCCGGGAGCGGAGACCGAGCCCCGGTGGGACCTGTGAGGCCGGGGATGAGGAAGGTTCCGCCGCGAAGGCGGGCCGTGGAGAGGGAGGAATGTCACGCATTTCCTCTGAAGAACTATTAGGCATCAGGGCACTGCCGCCGCAGGCTGCCAGACGCCGGACGGAGCACGCCGCCGCGGCGGGTGCTCTGGATTTCTTTACAGGAGCGTGTTGATCGTGCATCAGGGAGACGCATACCTGACCGCGCACCGCGAGGAACACCTGAAGCAGCTCATGGAACTGCTGCGCATCCCCTCCATCTCGGCCCTCTCGGAGCACAAGGCCGACGTGCGCCGGGCCGCCGAGTGGCTGGCCCGGGAGATGCGCCGGATCGGGCTCCACCGGGTGGAGGTCATGGAGACGGGGGGCCACCCGGTGGTCCACGCCGAGCGGATGGACTGCCCCGGCGGGCCCAAGGCACTGATCTACGGCCACTATGACGTGCAGCCCGTGGACCCCGTGGACCTCTGGACGACGCCCCCGTTCGAGCCCACCATCCGGGACGGCAAGCTCTACGCCCGCGGCGCCAGCGACGACAAGGGCCAGGTCTTCATGCACCTGAAGGTGATCGAGGCCCTGCTGGCGGTGGAGGGCCGCCTGCCCGTCAACGTGAAACTGCTCATCGAGGGCGAGGAGGAGTCCGGCTCCGAGAACCTGGAGCGGTTCGTCTCCGCCCACGCCGACCTGCTGAAGGCCGACGTGGTGGTCATCTCCGACACCGCCCTCTACGCCCGGGGCGTGCCGTCGCTGACGTATGCCCTGCGGGGCCTGGCCGCCCTGGAGGTGCACGTGGTCGGGGCCAAGGGCGACCTGCACTCCGGCGCCTTCGGCGGTGCGGCGCCCAACGCGGCCCAGGCGCTGGCCCGGCTGCTGGCCACCCTGCACCGTCCCGACGGGGCCGTGGCCGTGGAGGGGTTCTACGACCAGGTACGGCCGCTCTCCCAGGAGGAGCGGGACTCCTTCGCCGCCCTGCAGTTTGACGAGCAGGCCTTCATGGCCGACCTGGGCGTGACCGCCCTGCCCGGCGAGCCCGGCTACACCGCCCTCGAGCGGCTCTGGGCCCGGCCGACGCTCGAGATCAACGGTATCTTCGGCGGCTTCCAAGGCGAGGGCACCAAGACGGTCATCCCGTGCCGGGCCGGGGCGAAGATCACCTGCCGGCTCGTGCCCGACCAGGACCCGGAGCGGGTGCTCGACGCCGTCGAGGCGCACCTGAAGGCCCACTGCCCGCCCGGCGTCAAGGTGGAGGTCCGGCGCGGCGGAGGCGCCCCCGCCGTGATCACGCCCATCGACCACCCGGCCATCCAGGCGGCGATGCAGGCGCTCACCGAGGCGTACGGCGCCGAGGCCCGCTTCATCCGCAGCGGCGGCTCGATCCCGGTGGTGGGAACCTTCCAGCGGGTTCTGGGCGCGCCCATCGTGATGATGGGCTTCAGCCTGGAGGAGGAGAACTTCCACGCTCCGGACGAGCACTTCCACCTCGAGAACTTCGACGCCGGCATGCGGGCGCTGTACCGCTTCTGGCACCACCTGGCGGAGAACATGCGCTAGGTGCCCCTCGCCCCTGCCACTGTGGGGAGCCGCGACCCGAGCCGCTGCGCGCACCGGCGCCCGCCGGTCCGGCGATCGCCAAACCGCCAGCGCCAGGCGTGTGCCGGCGCCGCGGCGGCCGCCGGTGCAGACAAACCCGGAGCCCGGGGCATACTGCATCCAAGCGGCCGTTGCCAGGTCCACACTTGTGAACGCGTGAAGATTTTGGAGGTGCGGAGAGGAGAAGCCCACCTCATCAGCGAAATTGTGTATGCGTCCGGAAAGTGCAGGGCTGCCCGGCAGCTCTGCCCCAATCATCCATGCTGGAAACAGCGTTTCACGCATGGTATGATTTGGCCCGGGCCGTTGGTTCTGGAGCACACAAAGATCAGCCGTAGGAGGTAATGTGGATGGCTCACAAATGGTTCGCGAAACTCACCGTTGCGGCCCTGACCCTGTCGTTGCTGGCAGGCTGTGGCGGCGCCAAGCAGGAGACGCCCAGCCAGCAGCCTCCGGCCCAGCAGGGGCAGCAGCAGCAGGAGGAGCAGCAGACCCAGCAGCCGCAGGAGCAGACGCCGGCTAAGGTCGACTTCACCGTCGGCATGGCCACGGACGTTGGCGGCCTGGACGACGACTCCTTCAACGCAGCGGCTTACCGGGGCATCATGCGGGCTGTTGAGGAACTCGGCATCGACAAGATCGTCATCGAGTCGAAGCGTCAGGAGGACTACATCACCAACCTGCAGACCCTGATCGACGGCGGTGCTGACCTGGTCTGGGGCGTCGGCTTCATGATGCAGGCTGCCCTGGACGAGGTGGCCAAGAACAACCCGGACCACAAGTTCGCCCTGATCGACGAGCAGGTGAACCAGCCCAACGCTGCTTCCGTCCTGTTCAAGGAGCAGGAGGGCTCGTTCCTGGTCGGCTACATCGCCGGCAAGACCACCCAGACCAAGCGGGTCGGCTTCGTCGGTGGCGTGGAGAGCCCCGTTATCGGCCGGTTTGAGGCCGGTTACCGGGCTGGCGTGAAGGCCGCCTGCCCCGACTGCCAGGTGGACGTGATCTACGCCGCCGCCTTCGACGACCCGGCCAAGGGCAAGGACATCGCCCTCTCGATGTTCAACGCGGGCGCTGACGTCGTCTTCCACGCCGCCGGCGGCACCGGCCAGGGCGTGATCGAGGCGGCCGAGGAGAAGAACCTCTTCGCCATCGGCGTCGACTCCGACCAGAACTACCTGGCCCCGAACAACGTCCTCACCTCGATGATCAAGCGGGTTGACGTGGCGGTCTACGACGTGATCAAGCAGGCCGTCGAGGGCAACTTCCCCGCCGGTCAGGTGATGCGGTTCGGCCTCGCTGACGATGGCGTGGGCTACGCCGACACCACCCTGTGGGACAAGATCCCCGAAGGCACCAAGGATGAGGTCGACAAGTGGGCGCAGGCTATCAAGGAGGGCAAGGTGACCGTCCCGGAGACGCCTGAGGAGGCCGACACTTGGACCCCGCCTGCACTGTAAGACCCTGACGGTCAGGATCACCGGGAGAAGGGGGGAAAAAGGGTGGGACTCCGGTCCCACCCTTTACCTATCAGATGCTACTGAGACTCGAAGGAATCACCAAACGGTTCGGGTCGCTGGTGGCAAACGACCACATCGACCTGGAGGTCCGTGAGGGCGAGATTCACGCCCTCCTCGGCGAGAACGGCGCCGGCAAGACGACCCTGATGAACATCCTCTACGGCCTGTACACGCCGGACGAAGGACGCATCTTCTGGAAAAACCAGGAGGTGAAGATCCGGAATCCCCGGCAGGCCATTGACCTGGGGATCGGCATGGTGCACCAGCACTTCATGCTGGTGCCGGTCTTCACCGTGGCCGAGAACATCACCCTGGGCAAGGAGGTGGCCCGGAGGAACCACCTGCTGGATATGAAGGAAGCCCGGCGGCAGGTGCTGGAACTCTCTCAGCGCTTCGGCCTGGAGGTGAACCCCGACGACAGGATCGAGTCCATCTCCGTGGGCCAGCAGCAGCGCGTGGAGATTCTGAAAGCGCTCTACCGCGGCGCTGAGCTCCTCATCCTCGACGAGCCGACGGCGGTGCTGACGCCGCAGGAGGTCGAGGAGCTGGGCAAGGTCATGAAGCGGCTGGTGGCCGACGGCCACACGATCATCATCATCACCCACAAGCTGAAGGAGGTCCTCCACCTCGCTGACCGGGTGACCGTGCTGCGGCGCGGCAAGAAGATCGCCACGCTGGACGCCGCCGGTCAGAGCGAGGAGGAACTCGCACGCCTGATGGTGGGCCGCGAGGTCGTGCTGCGGGTGGACAAGAAGCCCGCAGAGCCGAAGGAAGTGGTGCTGCAGGTGGAGCACCTGCACGCCAAGAACGACCGGGGCGTGCCGGCAGTGCAGGACGTCTCGTTCCAGGTACGGGCCGGCGAGATTGTGGGCATCGCGGGCGTGGACGGCAACGGCCAGTCGGAGCTCATCGCGTGCCTCACCGGCCTGCGCAAACCCACCGCCGGACGGGTCGTGGTGAACGGCCAGGACGTGACGGGCCAGAGCCCGCGGCGCATCCGCGAGGCCGGGGTGGGCCACATCCCCGAGGACCGGCAGAAGCGCGGCCTGGTGCTGAACTTCACGGTGGCCGAGAACGCCGCCCTGGGCAACCACCGGGCGTTTGCACGGCGGGGAGTCCTGAGCTACCAGAAGATGGTCGACGAGGCCAAGCGGGTGATCAGCGAGTTCGACGTGCGCCCGCCCCGCTACGACTACCTGGCGCGGTCGCTCTCCGGCGGCAACCAGCAGAAGGTCATCGTGGGCCGCGAGATCCTCCGGAATCCGAAGCTGCTCATCGCCGTCCAGCCCACCCGGGGCCTCGACGTGGGCGCCATCGAGTTCATTCACCGCAACCTGGTGGCGGAGCGGGATGCAGGCCGGGCCGTGCTGCTGGTCTCGCTTGAGCTGGACGAGATCATGAACCTGGCCGACCGCATCCTGGTGATGTACAAGGGCCAGGTGGTGGCCGAGGTGCCCGGGCACGAAGCCACCGAGGAGAAGCTTGGTCTCCTGATGATGGGAGGTGGCGCCGGTGCCTGAGGAAGCTCGGTGGAAGGAAACGCTCAAGCAGGGGTTGCGGACCTTTGCCGTACCCGTGCTGGCCACCGTGGTGGGCCTGGCGGTCGGCATCCTCTGCATCATCGTCGCAGGGAAGGATCCGGTCAAAGCTGCTCAGGCCTTTGTGCAGGCGGTGGCCGGGAGCCCCCGTATGTTCGGTAACGTCCTGGTCTCCACCATCCCGCTCATCTTCACGGGCCTGGCGGTGGCCTTCGCTTACCGGGCCGGCCTGTTCAACATCGGCGTGGAAGGCCAGTATCTGGTGGCCCAGGTCGCCACGGTGGTGGTGGGCGTCTGGTGGACCCCGCCGCAGGGGTTTGCGTGGCTGCACCCCATCCTGGCGCTGGCCGCGGGCGCCGTCGCAGGCGCCATCTGGGGCGGCATCGTGGGCCTGCTCAAGGCCTGGAAGGGCGTCCACGAGGTCATCAACTCCATCATGATGAACTGGATCGCCCTCTTCCTCTGCGACTGGCTCCTGAAGACCTACCTGCGGCCGGACAACAGCCGGGCCTCCTCCTACGACCTGCAGGAGACCGCCTGGCTGACGCAGGGGCTCATCCCCGGCTCCCGGCTGCACACCGGCATCTGGATCGCCCTGGCCACCGCCGTGGTGGTCTGGTTCATCCTTTTCAAGACGTCGCTGGGCTACGAGATCCGCGCCGTGGGTTACTCGCCGGGTGCGGCGGAGTACGGCGGCATCTCGGTCGCCAAGGCACTCATCCTCACCATGGCCATCTCCGGCGCCATCGCCGGCATGGCCGGCTCGGTTCAGACCATGGGCCTGAACCACCGGTTCAACGAAACCTCGACGCTGGTGGGTTACGGGTTCGACGGCATCGCCGTCGCCCTGGTGGGCCGGCTGCATCCGGTGGGCGTCTGTCTTGCGGCGCTGCTCTTCGGTGCGCTTGACGCCAGCAGTCCCCTGATGCAGGCGATGGCTGACGTGCCCAAGGCCGTGGTCTCCATCGTGCAGGGTATCGTCATCCTGTTCGTCGCGGCTGAGAGCCTCTGGAACTTCCTGCAGAAGCGCAGCGCGAAGAAGGGGGTGCCGGCGGCATGAGCTGGGCGCTTTTCACCTTCGTCATCGCCACCCTGCGGGCGGCCACCCCGCTCCTGCTGGCGGCGCTGGGCGGCGTCTTCTCGGAGCGGTCGGGCGTCGTCAACATCGCCCTGGAAGGCATCATGCTGGCGGGTGCCTGGGGTGCGGTCTACGTCTCGTTCCTCACCGGCAGTGCCTGGCTCGGCCTGCTGGGCGCCATCGCCATCGGCGTGGTCATGGCGGGGCTGCACGCCATCGCCTCGATCAAGTACCACGCCGACCAGGTGGTGAGCGGCACGGCCATCAACCTGCTGGCCACCGGCTTCACCGAGTTCATGCTGAACCGGGTCTGGGGCCAGGGCGGCGGCTCGCCCAAGGTCGCCTCGCTGCCGGACATCGGCCCCCTGAACCTGATCGTCTACATCGCTTTCGGCCTGGCCATCCTCTCCTGGGTGGTCCTGTACCGGACCCCCTGGGGCCTGCGGCTGCGGTCGGTGGGTGAGCATCCGCTGGCGGCCGATACCCTCGGCATCAACGTGTTCAAGATGCGCTACGCCGGCGTGCTCCTCTCCGGCGTCCTGGGCGGCCTGGCGGGTGCGGCGCTCTCCATCGGCCTGCTCTCCCGGTTCGTCCGCGGCATGAGCGCCGGCAAGGGCTTCATCGCCCTCGCCGCCATGATCTTCGGCAACTGGAACCCGATCGGCGCCATGGGTGCCACGCTGCTGTTCGGCGCCGCACAGTCGCTGAGCACGATCTTCCAGCTGATGGGCATCGAGGGCATCCCGTCCCAGTTCTTCAACATGATCCCGTACGTGCTCACCATGCTGATCCTGGCCGGCTTCGTGGGCAAGTCCGTCGCCCCTGCGGCCGACGGCGTGCCGTACAAGAAGACCACCTAGTCAGCGTACCGTTGGGTAGGGCCATCCCAGGTCAACCGTTGAGCCCGGCTCTTTCCCAGTTGACGCACGACCGAGAAAGGCCCGGATGTTGGGGGGAGTACCCATGGGCAGGTTCGGAGCCGGCGAGGTGATCCTGATTCTCGTCGTCGCCCTCCTCATCTTCGGACCCGCCAAGCTGCCTCAGCTGGCGCGGTCCCTCGGCGAGTCCATCCGGAGCTTCAAGGAGTCCGTCAAGGGCGCCGATGAAGAGATCGCCGAGGTGAAAAAGGAGATTGAGGAGATCAAGGAGAGCGTGACGAAGTAGCTCCCTGATCGGTACGCGGATCACGACGCAGGGCTGTGGCCTCAGGCCGCAGCCCTGCGCTGTTGTCTGGGTGCTCCGGGGTCGCCCTCCTTCCCGTTCCGGCCACGGCCGGGCGCCCGCCGGCGCGGCGAGGCCCCGCAGGCTGCGGCGGAACCGCCTTCGCCTGCGGGGCCGAAAGGGAACGACTAGCCCTGTTCGAGATTCAGCGAGAGCACCACGCCGGCGCAGCGCTCGCAGAGCGTCGGGTGCTCGGCGACCACCCCGAGCTCCCGGTAGTTCCAGCAGCGCTCGCACTTCTGGCCGCTGGCCTTCACCACCTCGACCGACAGGTCGCCGGGGCCCTCGCCGAAGTAGGTGCCGCTGGGAGCGGACTGGCCGCCCGTGAAGAGCTTCACATCCGACACGATGAACACCGAGGGCAGGTCGGGCAGGTGCTTCTCCAGCAGCTCCGCCAGCGACCCCTCGCCGCCGGTGGTGTAGAGGTGGACGGCGGCCTCCTGGCTGGAGCCGATCAGCTTGTCGGTGCGGGCCTTCTCCAGCACCAGCTGCACCGCCTCACGCACCTCCATCAGCTTCGCCCACTCCTCGGCCAGGGCGTCGTCCACCCAGGCGGGGTCCACCTCGGGCATCGTGAGCAACTGGCAGGTAATCGGCGAATCGGCCGGCTTGGGCAGGTAGCCGTAGGCCTCCTCGGCGGTGAACGAGAGGATGGGCGTGAGCATGCGGATGAGGGCGTCGGCCACGTGGTAGAGGACGGTCTGCGCCGAACGCCGCTCGCGGGAGGCGGGGGCGCTGGTGTAGAGCCGGTCCTTCAGGATGTCGAGGTAGACGGCCGAGAGGTCCACCGCGCAGTAGTTGTTCAGCGTGTGGTAGACCACGTGGAACTCGTACTTCCGGTAGGCGTCGGAGACCCGCTTCACCACCTCCTGGAGGCGGTGCATCTGCCAGCGGTCGATCTCCAGGAGGTCGTCGCGCCCGAGCATGTCGGTCTCGGGGTTGAAGTCGTACAGGTTGCCCAGCAGGTAGCGGAGCGTGTTCCGGATCTTCCGGTAGGCGTCGGCCACCTGCTTCAGGATGTTCTCCGAGAGCGCCATGTCGTTCCGGTAGTCGGTGGAGGCGACCCAGAGGCGCAGGATGTCGGCGCCGTACTGCTGGATGACCTTCGCCGGGTCGACCACGTTGCCCAGCGACTTGGACATCTTCCGCCCCTGCTCGTCGACGGTGAAGCCATGGGTGAGCACCGCCTTATAGGGCGGCTTGCCGCCCCGCGCCACCACCGACGTGAGCAGCGACGACTTGAACCAGCCGCGGTGCTGGTCGGAGCCTTCCAGGTACATGTCGGCCGGCCAGGTGAGCTCGGGCCGGGTCTCGAGCACGCCCACGTGGGTGGAGCCGGAGTCGAACCAGACGTCGAGGATGTCCTTCTCCTTATGGAAGCTGTGGGAGCCGCACTTGGCGCAGGTGAGGCCGCCCTCGGGCATGAAGTCCTCGGCCGGGCGGCGCCACCAGGCGTCCGAGCCCTCGGTGCGGAAGATCTCGGCCACCCGGGCGAAGACCCTCGGGTCGAAGGAGGGCTCGTTGCAGTGGGAGCAGGTGAGGATGGGGATCGGCAGGCCCCAGGAGCGCTGCCGGCTGATGCACCAGTCGGCCAGGCCTTCGATCATGTTGTACATGCGGTTATAGCCCCACTCGGGGATCCACCGGACGTGGTTCATGGCCTCCTTGGCGGCGTCCATGAAGCCCTCCACCCGCACGAACCACTGCACCGTGGCCCGGTAGATCACCGGGTTCTTGCAGCGCCAGCAGTGGGCGTACTGGTGCCGGATCTTGCCCTGGGCCATGAGCATGCCCGCCTCGTCCAGGGCCCGGATGATCTCCGGGTTCGCCTTCTCGATGAACATCCCGGCGAAGGGCCCGGCCTCCTCGGTGAACACGCCCTTGTCGTTCACCGGGTTCAGCACGGAGAGCCCGTACTTCTGGCCCACCTCGAAGTCCTCCTGGCCGTGCCCCGGGGCCGTGTGCACCAGGCCGGTGCCGTCCTCGGTGGTGACGTGCTCGCCCAGGATCACCGGCGAAACCCGGTCGTAGAGCAGGTGGCGGTAGGTGATCCCCTCCAGCTCGGACCCCTTCAGGGTGGCGGTCGCCTCTGCGGCGGGCAGGCCCACGGCGGCGAAGAACTTCTCCGCCAGGGCGGTGGCCAGCACCAGCGTGCCCTTTTCGGTGGGATAGATGCCGTACTCCACGTCGGGGTGAACGCAGATCGCCAGGTTGGCGGGGATGGTCCACGGGGTGGTGGTCCAGATCACCAGGTAGCTCCCCTCGGGCAGCCGGCCCCGGGCATCGACCACGGGGAAGCGCACGTAGATCGAGAACGAGGTCTTCTCGGCGTACTCGATCTCGGCCTCGGCCAGGGCGGTCTCGCAGTGCGGGCACCAGTAGACCGGCTTCAGCCCCCGGTAGATGTGGCCCTGCGCCGCCATGGCGCCGAAGACCTCTACCTCCTTGGCCTCGAACTCAGGGCTGAGGGTCTTGTAAGGATGGTCCCAGTCGCCCCGGACCCCCAGCCGCTTGAACTGCTCCCGCTGGACGTTCAGCCAGTGGTGGGCGAACTCGTGGCAGCGCTTCCGCAGCTCCAGCGGATCGATCTTGCTGCGGTCGATCTTCATCTCCTTGAGGGCCTGCAGCTCGATGGGCAGGCCGTGCATATCCCAGCCGGGCACGTACGGGGCGTCGTAGCCGACCATCGTGGCGTGCTTGACGATGATGTCCTTCAGGATCTTGTTCAGGGCCGTGCCCAGGTGGATGTTGCCGTTGGCGTAGGGAGGGCCGTCGTGCAGCACGAACTTCGGCCGGCCGGCCGTGGCCCGCTGAACCGTGTGGTAGAGGTCCATCTCCTCCCAGGCCTTGAGTTGCTGCGGCTCCCGGGTGGGCAGATTGGCCCGCATCGGGAAGTCGGTGCGGGGCATGTTCAACGTTGCCTTGTAGTCGGTTTTCTCAGACATCGATGCAACTCCCCCCAGAAGAACTGAAAAGCCTCGCCCCGGTAAGGGGCGAGGCTCTGCTCGCGGTACCACCCTTCTTGTGCAACAGGCCACACGATCCCGGGACGTGCTGGTCAGCGGGTCGAGTCGTTCCCCATCCGGAAATCCGGGCCGGAACGGGGGAGCCTCGCGGACCCCGTCCGCCGCCTGCAACCCGCCCGCTGTCTGCAACGGCCCGTGCCTGTTGCGCACTCTGACGCCGGGATAACGGTGGCGAAACCGCCTGCGCCTACCTCCCGCCGGGGTTGCACCCTGTGCGGGGCTCGGGCAGGAGCTCCGAGGTGATCTTCACAGGCTGCGCCCGGGACCGGTCTCGCACCCGGTGACCGGCTCTCTGACCCGCGTCCGCCTGCTACTCGTCCTCATCATCGCCGGTGACATTATTGGCTTAGGTTACCACGGGCGGTCCGGGCTGTCAAGGCGCTTCGCTAACCCTGATCGCCGTTGCCGGGGCTGTTCAGCCGCGGCGCGGTCAGCTGGCTGAGCGGGTCAGGCAGCCCATCCAGGGCGTCCAGCTGTGCCTTCAGCATGGCCCGCACCTGGGTGCGCAGGGTCTCCAGCACCCGGATCAGGTCGCTGTTCTCGGCCATGATCTGCCGCGCCTTGGCCTGGCCGTTCTCCAACATGCGCTCCACCTGGGCCCGGGTCTGGCTCATCAGCAGTTCCGCCTCGCGGCGGGCGCTCTCCTTGATCTCCTCCGCCGCCTGCTCGGCGAGCATCAGCGTCCGGTTGATCGACTGTTCGAGGTCCTTGTACTGCTCCAGCCGCTGCTGCAGTTGCTCAATCTGCTCCCGCAGGCTGGTGTTTTCCCGGATCAGCTGCTCGAACTCCTGCACCACCTGGTCGAGAAAATCGTCCACCGCATCGCGGTCGTAGCCGCGCATCCGCACCGGGAATTCCTTATTGCTGATATCCACAGGGGTGAGCGCCATCTTGTTCTCGTCCTCCTGCCCCTAGTAGAGGAGCAACCCCACCAGCAAACGCCGCACCATCGCTACGAGGATCAACAACACGAAGGGCGAGAAGTCCACCATGCCCGTGTTGGGGAGGATGTTGCGGATGGGGGCAAGCAACGGCTCCGTCGCCCGCCAAACATACTCCTCAAGCTGAAAGAACCAGCTGTTGCTGCTGGTTCGATAACGGGGTCGGAACCACGACATGAGCACACGCGCCCAGATCAGCACCTCGACGATGGAGAGGAAGATGCTGAGGGTGCGGTAAAGGAGTCCCATCATCCAGTTTGGATCTCCTCTCGTACGAAGTCAGGGGGCGCCTAGCTGTTACGCCAGTCGAACTTCGACCGGTCGATGGAGGTCGGGGCGCCCTCCTCCTTGCGCCCAGTCGCCCTGGCCAGGAGATCGTTCTCGCGGGTGCTGGCCGTCTGGCCCGTCAGCTTCTCGAGCACACCGGGGGGCAGGTCGACAGCGCCGCCGCCGATCGCCGTGCCGGTGAGCCCGCGGCCCATGGTGGAGACGTCCACGCCGGGCGGGGCGTAGAAGAAGATGCCCGCCGACACGCGCTGGGTCTCGCCGTTGAGCGCGTAGATGGCGCCGTTGAGGAAGTTGAGGATCTTCTGGGCCAGATCCTTGTCCAGCCCCTCAAGGTTGAGGATGACCGGCCGCCTGGCCTTCATCTGGTCGACGATCGTCTGGACCTCCTCGAAGGAGCGGGGCTCCACGACGATCACCTTCAGCGCCCCCTGCTTTGCCGGAACCGCGCTGATGGGTACGACCTTGTCCCGCCGGTCGGTCACAGCCGTACGGCGAGGTTCCTCCTGATACGCGACGGGAGCGACCTCCTCTTCCAGCTCCTCGTCCTCAAACTCGTCCTCTTCGGGACCGAACCCCAGGTAGTCAACCAGTCTACTCCACAGGCCCGGCTTGTTCGGCATGTACAGGTTACCTCCCCGGGTGCTTCTTTCCACGTGCCCCATTCACTCGCCCCTCAGTCCCGCGGGCCAAAGATGGCGGTGCCCACGCGGACCATGGTGGCGCCCTCCTCCACACCGACGACGAAGTCGCCGGACATTCCCATGGACAGGTGCTCCATGCTGACCCCCTCCAGCCCCAGGGCGCGCATCTGGTCCCGCAGCTCCCGCAGGCGGCGGAAGTAGGGGCGGGCCTGCTCGGGGTCGGGGGAATACGGCGCCATGGTCATCAGGCCACGCACCCGCACCCACCGCTGCTGCGCCACCCGGCGCAGGAACGGCTCCAGATCCCCCGGAGCCAGGCCGTGTTTGGTCGCCTCGCCGGAGACGTTCACCTGCACCAGTACGTCACAGGGACGCCCGCGGCGCTCCGCCTGTTTGACCAGCTCCTCCAGAAGCGACACCCGGTCCAGCGAGTGGATCAGCTCGGCCCATTCCAGAGCCTGCTTTACCTTATTGGTCTGCAATGTGCCGATCAGGTGCCACGTCGGGCCCTCCTCCGCCAATAGCGGGGCCTTGCTGCGCAGCTCCTGCACCCGGTTCTCGCCGAAGTCGCGGATCCCACAGGCGAGGGCCTCCTCGATCTCGGCGACCGTGCGGGTCTTGGAGACGGCGATCAGCTTCACCCCGGCCGGGTCGCGCCCGGCCCGCAGCGCGGCCTGCCTGATCTGTTCCTGAATCAACCCTATGTTTTCCTTGATGTTCGACACCGCGAATCAACTTCCCTTCCAGTGCCGGATGGATTTCCCAACCTCTGTCTCTACTCCGTGAGCCGCCGGGCGGCCGGTGGCGGCGGCGCCACCAGCACCTGGGCGTCGCGCGGCAGGTTCGACTCCACCGCCACCTCGTCGGCGGTGCCGCCGAGGACCCGTACCGGCACGAACGCGTAGCCGCCCCGTCGTGCAACCCACACCCCCGTCCGGCCCTCCTGGACGTCCACCGCCGCCCGGGGCAGGATCGTGCCCTCGTACTCGGCCAGCCGCAGGGTCACCCGCATGCGCCGGAGCCGCAGCGCATCGCCGGAGGGCAGCGGTGCGCTCAGGTGCAGCAGGACGTGCTCGCCCTCCTCGGCGATGCGGAGCACCGTCGCCTGGAGCGGCAGATCGCGGCCGGCCACTTCCAGCGACGCCCCCCGCTCGAGCAGATCGGACCGCATGCCGGCCGTGAGGCGGTCTGCCGGCACCAGGAGCAGCATCTCCATCTCCAGATCGTCCACCAGCTTGAAGAGCGCACCGCCCCGGGCCACCGGCCCCTCGGCGAGCTCGGTCACGTCCGCGTAGGGCAGGTTCAGCAGGTCCCGCGGGCCCCAGCGGGCCACGGCCTCCGGCGTGAGCACCTCCTCGAGGCCGTCGGTCTGGTAGAGCACGACGCCGGAGACGGACGTGGTGACCACCTGCGCCTCGCCGGTCCACATCGGCTCTTCCGCCCATTCCGTCCCCCCGCCCGGGCCCGTCGCGGCGCCTCCGGCCCCGCCGGCCGTCGACGCCGACCGCGCCGGCAGCGAAGGGAGCGACGCCGCAGCGCCGCCGCCACTGGCCGCCTCTTCCCGCAGGGCCGGCAGCAGCGCGTTCTGGGCCCGGGCCAGCTCGTCCAGCCGCTCCTGGTACGCGGCCGTGGGCTCGCCCCGGGCCTGCGCCTCGTTCAGGGCCACCGCCGTGGCGTGGATGTCGGCCGCCAGCCGCTCGAACTCCTGGCGGGCGGCGGAGGGCAGCAAGGGCAGCGGCCCGGTGGCGTCTCGGGTCGGGGCGCCGGACCCCGACTCACCGCTGCCGGCCGGAACCGGGGTGTTCTGCCTGGGCTGCTCCTGGACCGTCACCGCTGCCGCCCCACCGGGGGTGAACTCGACCACCTCGCCGCCGACGCGCACCCGGGCACCCTCCTCAGCCAGGTGGCGGACGAAGCCCGCCCGGGGTGTCCGCACCACCTGCTCACGCCGGACGAGGACCGCGTCGGCATCCAGGGTGACCGCCAGCGTGCCGACGCGCACCCCGCTGAGCGGCTCCGGGTCTTCGGCCACGGTGGCCGGAAGGGGCCCGCCCCGGAAGGCGTAGACGGCGACCACGACGGCGCTGCCCGCCAGCAGCAGGACGGGCCAACGCCGCCGGCGACGGTGCCTGAGTCGAGGCGGTCTGTGGTTCTGCGAGGGCATGCCAACCCCCTCCCGGCTCGAGTGGAGGTCTTCAGCGCAGGGCGATGATCGCCGCGCCGCGGCCGGCGGTGCCGTTCTCCGCCCGGTGGCTGAAGAGCAGGTCACACCGGCACGACGTGCAGACGCCCGCCGTGGACACATACCGCACCCCGGCGGACTCGAGGTCCAGCCGGTTCGCGCTCCAGAGGTCGAGCATGTACCGCCCGGGCCGGGCGGCGGGGCGCAGCAGTGCCGCGGCCCGGTCTCCGTAGTACTGGCGGACGGGGCCGGCCACCGGCTCGTCCACCTCGTAGCAGCAGGGGCCGATCGAGGGGCCGATGGCGGCGTGCACCTGCGCCGGGTCGCAGCCGAACCGGACCGCCATCGCCCGAACCGTGGCGGCGGCGATGCCGGCCACGGTGCCGCGCCAGCCCGCATGGGCCACGCCGATCACCCGGCGGACGGGATCGTAGAGGTAAATGGGAACGCAGTCGGCCGCCGTGACCACCAGGGCCAGGCGGCGCCGGTCGGTGATGAGTGCGTCGGTATCCGGCACCACCCGAATCTGCCCGGCCCCAGGCACGTTGGACCTCCGCGCCCCGTCGGCATCCGGCCCCCCGCGCGCGCCCGGCGTACGATTCCCCGGCCCGCCGGCGGGCAGCATTCCGCCGAGGCCCCACACCCGCTCCGGCGGTTCGTCCGCCGGCACCGCCACCACCCGGCTGCCGTGTACCAGGCCGGCCATCACGGCATCGCCGGGCGCAAGGCCCAGCGCGGTCAGGCTCCGCCGCCGGTTCTCCTCCACGTTCTCGGGCAGGTCGCCCACGCTCATGCTCCAGTTGAGGCCGTCGCCCCAGCGGGCGCTCACCCCGCCGTGCCGGCCGGTGAACACGGCCTGCACGCCTCCCAGCGCCTCCAGGGCGGTCAGGTGCAGCAGCGCCACCCCGTCATGTTCGCCCCACGCGGCCTCGCCCACCCGGCGCCAACCCCTCTCATCGTGCATTTTTCATATTCATTATTCTACCAGAGAATCGGTGTGTGCGATGCGCCGCGCCGCACGGTCGCGGCAAACGTGCGGAGCGGCTCACCACGCCGAAGGGTGAACCGCTCCGCACGGGATGTATGCGGGCGTGGTCAGGGCCCGGGCTCAGAGCGGCACCGGCCGGTCGATCTCGACCAGGATGCAGTCCGGCCCGATGCAGACGATCTTCGTCCAGGGGATCACGATGTCGGGGCCGCCGCCGAAGAGGCCGAACCAGCGCCCTTCCCCCGGAACCACGATTGCCGTGATGCGCCCGGACTTCTCATCGATCTCGATGTCGATTAACTCGCCCAGCCGCCGCCCGGATCGAATGTCGATGACGTCCTTGCGCAGGTCCGACGCCTTGGCCACCACGACCGCCCTCCTCCCGCGCTGATCACCCCATCCTATGCGGGGAGGGATTGTCCGTTTGCGCGGAGGCGGGCCGTCGGCGCCGGGCGCCCCGCTGCCGGGCTGTTCGGCCAGTCCCTGTTCGCAGGGCGGGCCACCTGCCCGTCCCCGAGGGGCGGGCTACAGCGGGCACACGCAGGGGCAGATGAGGGGCCGGGGAAGGCCGGCCGCGGCCGCCGTCTGTACAGCGGGGATCCGCACCTCCCGGATGGTGTAGCAGAACGACGGGTAGACCAGGCACCAGAAGTTGGCCCCCCGAGCGTCGCCGATGAGGATGCGGAGGGCCCGGTACCGGCCCGCGGGCAGGTAGAGGTCACCGTAGGCCTTGCCCGGGAAGTGGAAGCTGCCCAGTTCCGCCCGCACAGGGTATTCGAACCCCTGGGCGGCGACCACCGCGGCCGCGGTGCGCTCCAGCTCGCCGAGCAGTTTCCGGATCTCCGCCTCGGCCTCCGCGCGGCTCCCGGCCCCGGCCAGGGCGGGCCGCAGGCGGTCCAGCACGGCGTCGCGCACCGCCAGCTTCAGGGCCTGGTCGGCGGGGTCGTCGCTGTGGGCAATCACGTGGATGCGCACCAGGTTCGGATCGGCCAGCCCGGCCGCGGGGCCGGCGGCCCGGGCGATGGCCACGCCCCCGGCCACCTGCGCCAGGCCCAGGGCGATCAGGAGCCAGCCGGTGATCAGCTTCCGGTTCATCGTTTCTCCTCCCTCGGCGGGGGTGGTGCCCCCGTCTCCTCAGGAAGAGTCTTGCCAGGTTGACGATAATCTATACGCGGTGACATAATGACTCGCACATTACAACCCGTGTCCGGATAGCTGCTCTCCAGAGGTGGCCCGGGTGAGCTCCCCCCAGCGGACGCCCCCAACGGTTCAGCCTGGGGCTGAACAGTAACGATTTGAGCCACTTCCCCTCCAATCCGTGGCTCATTTCGTTACCGTTCACGTTCAGACCGCTGGTCGTTGCCGATCCTACAGGGCCTGAAAACCACGTCAAGGGCCCCTCCAGCCACTTCTGAGGGGTGCTCAAGGGGCCGTGTCTGTCTGGCTCCCCACCCTTTGGGGGTAGGCCGAAAGGCGGAGCGGTAACGATTTGAGCCACTCCCCCTCCTGCCCGTGGCTCATTGCGTTACCGTTCACGTTTGAAACACTGGACACGGCCGGTCCCACCGGGCCTGATAACCACGTCAAGGGTCCTTCCAGCTATCGCTGAAGGGTGCTAAGGGGCCTGGCGGTTACCCCTGTGGACCCGTGGGGCCGCCGGATACAGCGGCAAGGTTTTTCCGGGCCAGCTCGCAGTACTCCGGCACGATGTCGTAGCCCACGTAGTGCCGGCCGTTCTTCAGGGCCGCCACGCAGGTGGCACCCGAGCCGTTGAAGGGGTCGAGCACCACGTCGCCCTTGTAGGTGTAGAGCCGAATTGCCCGCTCCGCCAGCTCCACCGGGAAGGGGGCGGGGTGACCCACCTTCCGGGCCGACGCCGGCTGGATCTCCCACACGGAGAGCGTGGCCTCCATGAACTCCTCGCCCGAGATGGTGCTCTCGCCCGCATCCGGCCGGCCGAACCGCTCCTTGCTGAAGACCAGGATGTACTCGTGCACGTCGCGCAGCACCGGACGGCGCGCCGAGCGCCAGGTGCCCCAGGCGCAGTTGCTGTTCATGCCCCTGCCCTTCCGCCAGATGATCTCCCCGGCCGGGAGGAAGCCGGCCGCCATGTGCAGCGCGTAGAAGTAGGCGTGCATGGGGATGTACGGCTTGCGCCCCAGGTTGGCGATGTTCACCAGGTACCGGCCCCCCGGCTGCAGCACCCGGTAGACTTCCCGGGCCACCCGGCTGATCAGACCGAAGTACTCGGCGAGGTCCAGGTCTTCGTCGAACTCCTTGCCCGCGTTGTACGGGGGTGAGGTGAAGGCCAGGGCCACCGAGTCATCCGGCACGTGCACCATCCGCTCGGACGTATGACAGTAAATCTGGTCGACCCACTCCTCCCGGGGCCGGTCGGGCACCGATCGGACCTCGTCGGCGCCGGGCAGGTCCAGGTCCACCCGGAGCGCAGGCAACCCGGCATACAGGTTGCGGCTGTAGAACTCAGAGGCGTCGTGCCCCTCCCGCCTGGGCGTGCCGAAGGAGGACGTCGCCGTCTTTTTCGCCATCCGTTTCCCCACCTCTTCATCGTGCTGGTTCGACCTGCTCCAGTTCCTCACCGCCCCGGGGACTGGGTGCCGGGGAAAAGACTGGTGACGTGAGTTTCGGCGCTCGCGGGGATTCGTCCTGCTTGGCGGCGGCGCCGGACGGGCCCTCCCGCGCCAAAAACGTACAGGCCCCACCCGAACCTGGGCGGGGCCCCGTATGCAGCGATTCAGACGTACTTCCGCATGTGGGAGAGCGCGGCCTTCTCGAGGCGGCTCACCTGGGCCTGGGAGATGCCGATCTCTTCGGCCACCTCCATCTGGGTCTTCCCCTCGAAGAACCGGAGGGTGAGGATCAGCCGCTCGCGCTCGTTCAGCCGGTGGAGGGCCTGGCGGATGCTGATGCCCTCCAGCCACTGGCCGTCGTGCTGCGACTCGTCGCTCACCTGGTCCATCACGTAGATGGGGTCGCCCCCGTCGTGGTAGAGCGGCTCGAAGAGGGAGACCGGCTCCTGGATCGAGTCGAGGGCGTAGACGATCTCCTCCAGCGGGAGTCCCAGCTCGTCGGCGATCTCCTGCACGGTCGGCTCCCGGGAGAGACGCCCGACCAGGTTGTCGCGCACCTGCAGGGCCTTGTAGGCGATGTCCCTGAGGGAGCGGCTCACCCGAATGGGGTTGTTGTCGCGCAGGTAGCGCCGGATCTCGCCGATGATCATGGGAACGGCGTACGTACTGAACTTCACGTTCTGGTTCAGGTCGAAGTTGTCGATCGCCTTCATCAGGCCGATGCAACCGACCTGGAACAGGTCGTCCACGTACTCCCCCCGGTTGTTGAAGCGCTGGATGACGCTGAGCACCAGGCGCAGGTTTCCGGTGATCAACTGGTCGCGGGCCTGAGTCTCACCGCTGCGCATCCGCACGAACAGTTCCCGCATCTCGGCGTTGGTCAGAACCGGAAGCTTGGCGGTGTTGACTCCGGGGATCTCCACTTTGTTGATCATCATGCCGGGACAATGCCTCCCCCATGGGGGCGCCGGACGGCTGCCCCATTCAAGTGGGAGTATGTCCACGGCTCCGAACCGCTATTCCATGTTCCGTAAGCGCTTACATATAATGTATTACTCTAAACGATACCGCGGATGGTCATTCCATCCGGAGGATCTCCTTTTTCAGCCGCTTGAAGATCCGCTTCTCCAGCCGCGAGATATAGCTCTGCGAGATGCCGAGCAGGTCGGCCACCTCCTTCTGGGTGCGCTCGCGGCCGTCCTTCAGGCCGAAGCGCAGCTCCATGATGCGCTTCTCCCGGCCCGTGAGTTTGGCCATGGCCTTGCGCAGCAGGAGGCGGTCCACCTCCTCCTCCAGGCCCCGGTAGGTGATGTCGCTGTCGGTGCCCATCACGTCCGAGAGGAGGAGTTCGTTCCCCTCCCAGTCCTTGTTGAGCGGCTCATCGAAAGAGACCTCGCTGCGGGTGCGCGCCGAACGGCGCAAGTACATTAGAATTTCGTTTTCAATACACTTGGAAGCATAGGTGGCCAGCTTGATCCGCTTGGACGGATCGAAGGTTTTCACCGCCTTGATCAGCCCGATCGTGCCGATGGAGACCAGGTCTTCCACCCACACGCCGGTGTTGTCGAACTTGCGGGCGATATAGACCACCAGCCGCAGGTTCCGCTCGATCAGCGTGTTCTTGACGCTCTCGTCGCCCTGCGTCAGGCGGGCGAGGAGGGCGGCCTCCTCTTCCCCCGTGAGCGGCGGCGGCAGCGCCTCGCTGGAGCCGACGTAGTAGATCGGCCTGGGCCTCACGAGGCGCCTGGCCACCAGCCAACGCATCACGCGGGCGTACAGCCGGAAGAGGGCTCCCTGCAGCGCCAGTAGGTGTGGCCTAGTGAACCTGTGCATCGGGCCTCTCCTCTCCTCTCTCTCCCGTGTGGTTCAGCCTCCGGCTGAATGCATGGCGGGCCTCCGCCACCATCTCCCCGGGCAGCAGCGCGGCGTAGCGCCCCTCCGGATCCAGCGGGCCGGTCGTCAGCCCGATCTGCCCCTCTACCCTGGCCCAGTCGCCCCGCCCCCGGGGCCGAACGGCCAGGCCGTCGGGCCGCACCACCAGGAGCAGCCGGCCGGTCTGCCCGACCGCCGCGTAGGGTACGAGCTGGCACCGGGTCTGCCACTGGGGGGGCAGCCCATCCAGGGCGTCCAGTCCGCCTCCGGCGGCGCGGAGCACCTCCTCCGGCAGGCAGGAACGCAGCCGCTCGCCTTCCACAACGGCCACCGGCGCCCGGCCGACGGGGGTGCGCAGGTGGTTGCCCGAGTCGAGCAGGGCGACCACGACCGAGCGTGCGCCCCCGAGGCGCACCTCCAGCTCAAAGAGCCCGTCGTCCACCTCGGCCCGCTCCCGCTGGGCCTGCCAGACCAGGTGCACGCCGCCGAGGGCCACTCCCACCCCCGTGGCCACCAGGATGGCCGGCGGGGAGTCGAAGAGGGCAGGATAGCGCTCTGCCAGAAGGTAGAGCAGGCCGCCCGCCGCGGCCAGGCCGACCCAGAAGAAGCCGAACACGGCGGCGAACCGCCCCCAGGGGCCAGGCCAGACGAGAAGCAGCACCATCAGCCCGCTGGCGGCCATCAGCGCGGCCACCGGGACGACCCATCCCCCGCCTCCGCCGGCCGCAGCCGACAAGGCTGCCGGCCCCGCCACCGCAAGGCTCGCCCCCAATAGCGCCGCCACCCAGAGACGCCAGACGCGGAAGCGCACCCGGGCCACGCGGGCGGCGAAGCCCAGCAGGGCCAGGTCCAGGACGAGGTTGATCAGGAAGACCAGATCCCAACGGTAGTGCACGCCCGGCCCCCCTGTGTCGGCTCCCCTTCCCGCAGCGCGAGAGTACGAAGCAAGTCCCGGATTTATGCCACCATCTTAGCGCAGCGGCATTGTCGGTTGCGGTCGGAAGCTGGCGGCTTTTCTTGGCGCTTCTTGTCGAAGCGGGTCGCTGCCGGCGCAAACCCGGGTGTGAGAAGCACGGGTCCGCCCCCCGGGAGGCGCACCATCCCGAGGCGCCCGCCGCCTGGGTCGCCCAGACCCACGTCCGCCCGGGCGTGCGAACGGGGCGCCCCCACCCGGGGGCGCCCCGCCACAGACCGTATGCAACTGCAGCAGGCTCCGCCGGCGCCGCTACTGCGGCTTGCGCCGGAGGAACGCCGGGATGTCCAGTTCGTCCAGGACGGGCTTCACCTCGCCCACCTGCGCCTGGCCGGGCCGGCGCCGTCCCCAGCCGGGGAAGTCCACGTCGCCGAAACCGGTGGCGATGACGGTGACCCGGATCTCGTCCTGGATGGACTCGTCGATCACCGCGCCGAAGATGATGTTGGCCTCGGGGTCCGCACACTGGGCGATGATCTCGGCGGCCTCGTTCACCTCCATCAGGCCCAGGTCCGCGCCGCCGGTGATGTTCAGCAGCACGCCCTTGGCGCCGTCGATGGAGGTCTCGAGCAGCGGGCTCGAGATGGCGGCCCGGGCCGCATCGGCGGCGCGGGACTCGCCCCGGCCCACGCCGATGCCCATCAGGGCCGAGCCGGTGTTGGACATGATCGTGCGAACGTCTGCAAAGTCGAGGTTGATCAGCCCCGGCACCGCGATCAGGTCGGAGATGCCCTGCACTCCCTGACGCAGCACGTCGTCGGCGACCCGGAAGGCCTCCATCAGGCTGGTCTTCTTGTCCACCACCTGCAGCAGGCGGTCGTTGGGGATGGTGATCAGGGTGTCGACCTTCTCCCGCAGGTTCTGGATGCCCTTCTCCGCCTGGGTCATCCGCTTGCGGCCCTCGAACGTGAAGGGCTTGGTGACCACGCCCACGGTGAGCGCGCCCAGTTCCTTGGCCACCTCCGCCACGATGGGCGCCGCGCCGGTGCCCGTGCCGCCGCCCATGCCGGCCGTCACGAAGACCATGTCCGCGCCGCGCAGGGCGTTGGCGATCTCCTCCCGGCTCTCCTCGGCCGCCCGGGTGCCAATGTCAGGATCGGCGCCCGCGCCCAGCCCCTTGGTGAGCTTGGCTCCGATCTGGAGCCGGGTTGGAGCCTGTGCGTTTTTCAGCGCCTGCGCGTCCGTGTTGACGGCGATGAATTCGACGCCCTTGAGGCCGGCCGAAATCATGCGGTTCACCGCATTATTGCCGCCGCCACCAACGCCGATGACCTTGATGCAGGCAAACTGCTCAAACCCCGGCTGATACTCGTTCACGGCTGTGATCCTCCTTGCGTGGCGCTAGTGGAACAGGGCTCTCAGCCAGTCTCGGATCCGACCTGTCCGGGCTGGCTTCTCCCGGGCCGGTTCCTCGGGCTCGTCCCGGGCTTCCGCTTCGTCGCCCGGCACCGCCCGGGCGCCCCACAGGGCCAGGCCGACAGCCACGGCCATCTCCGGCTCAGCGGCCAGCGGACCCGGCGGCGTGCCGATCCGCGCCTTCAGATTCAGGCAGTCGCCGGCGAAGGCGTCCAGCCCCTGAAGGCGGCTTCCCCCTCCGGTGAGCACAAGCCCTGCCGGAAAAAGACCTGTGTAACCTGATCGCTTCACTGCAGCGGCCGCCATCTGGAGGATTTCCTCCACGCGCGAGCCGATGATCTCTGCCACATGCTTTACTGTGATTTCCCGGCGGTTCAGCCCCGACGGGGTGGGCACCTCGAAGCTGCCCTCAGGCGCCAGAAGCGGCGAGGCCCATCCCTTCTCCCGCTTCACCCGCTCCGCCGTCTCCACCGGCAGGCGGAGCACGGTGGCCAGGTCGTGGGTGATGTGGTCCCCGCCCACCGGCAGCACCGCCAGGTGGAACAGATGGCCCCCGTCGTAGACGGCGACGCCCGTGGTCCCACCGCCGATGTCCAGCAGCAGGACGCCCTGCTCCCGCTCCTCCGGCGTGAGCACCGCCTCGCCGGCGGCACGGACGGTCACCAGGTAGTCGGCCACCTCGAAGCTGGCGTGCCGTGCGGCCCGCAGGTGGTTCTGGACCTGCAGGGCGTCACCGGTGACCACCAGGACCTCCGCCTCCAGGGTGCGGCCACACAGGCCGAGAGGATCCCGGAGCGGCACGCTGCCGTCGAGGCGGTAGCTGCGCGGAATCACGTGTACCCGCTCGCGGCCGGTCTCCGGCGCCACCGCCGCCCCTGCGGCGTCGAGCGCGCTGCGCACGGCCTCGGGCGACACCCCCGCCGCGGGCCGGGGCACCGACACCTCCGCCACGCCCACCTCGGAACGCAGGTGTGCACCGGAAACGCCGATCACGGCACGGCTCACGCGCGGGCGGTCGGCCATCGCACAGGCGGCGTCGGCCGCACGGCGCATGGCGTCTGCCGCTGCGCCCAGGTCGCTGATCAGCCCCCGGTAGACGCCGGCCGAGGGCACCAGCCCGACGCCGATGATCTGCACGTCGCCTTCGGCGGTCCGCTCCGCCAGGGCCGCGGCCACGTGGCTGCTGCCGGGGTCAAGACCCAGCACCAGGTTCTCCGCCACCGAGCCAGCCCCCTCCACTCTCCGATCGTGCGTGCACTTCTTAAGTTCATTCCACGCCCGGTTTGCGAATCCTCCTCCTGAATATGGGTGGCGCTATAAATCTTGGGAGCGGCCCCGGGTACAAGAGGAGCCTGTCCCGCAGGGGAACAGGCCGTTCGTTCACTGGTCGGTACCGGACTGCGGCCTCTCGTCGCGCCCGGGGAAGCCCCACCGCTTGAGAAGCAGCCGCCGGATGATGCCCAGGTTCTGGAACATCCGGATGCCCATGGCCACCACGCCCGCCAGGTAGAGGTTCTCCACGCCGATCCGGTCGCCAAGGTAGACCAGGCCGGCCGCCAGCAGGGCGTTGGTGAAGAAGCCGGTGATGAAGATGTTGTTATCGTACGTGCCCTCCAGGCTGGCCCGCAGGCCGCCGAAGGTGGTATCGAGTGCCGCCAGCACGGCGATGGAGAGGTAACGGGCATAGGCGATGGGCAGGGTGAACGGCGAGAAGACGCCGAGCAGAATTCCGACCACGAACCCGACGATGACGATCCACATCAGGGGGCGACCTCCTCAACCTCCAGCGCCGGCTGGGCATACTCCAGCCGCAGGCGGGCTGTGTACGCGGGCACGCGCACCGAAGTCTCCTTCTTCACCGTCACCTGAATGCCCCAGAACTTCAGCGACTCGGCGACGCTGCCCTTCATCATGATCGCCCGCTCCAGCTCGTCGGGGTTGCCGATGGCCACGATGGTGAGGGGCGGCGCGGTGCGCACGCCGTTGATGGTGACGACGGGGCCGGTGCAGCGGATCTCGGTGCGGCCGGTCACCCGCTGCCCGTTGATGGCGATGGCCTCGGCGCCGGCGGCCCGCAGCTCGTTGATCACGCGCAGGACGTCCTCGTCGTGGATGATGAAGTTGTTGGGGTTCTCACCCGGGGTGACCGGCAGGGAAGAGTCTGCCATCGTCACCGTGACGCCCGGCCCCACCAGGGGCAGCAGGCCCGCGTGCAGCTGCGCCTGCTCCAGCTGCTCCGCCAGGGCCTGAAACTCGTTCTGCGTCTTCACCGAAATCAGCTGCTGCTGCCGCAGGAGCTCGACCTCGGCGGCCAGCTCGTCCCGGTGCTTCTCGGCCTCGGCCAGCTGCGCCACCAGTTCCTCGGTGCGCTGTACCGCAGCCAGGTCAGCCAGGGCCACCTGCCGCTGCACCTTGAACTGCATGGAGAGCATGAGGCCGAGCGCAACGCTCACCAGCGCCGTGGCCCAGGGCACGCGCCGCAGCCTGTTCATCATGGCTTCGCCCCCACCCCCGCGTTATTGACACTGCAGCCCGAGCACCTTGCCGAAGACCCGGAGGTCGATCTGGCAGGTGGCACGGGCCGTCGCAGGAACCCGGTCCAGGTGGTCCAGCAGACCCTTCAGTTGCGTCTGGATGTGCCGCTCCCGCTGGGCGGCGTCATCCGGCAGCACGCCCACCTCCACGGTGGTGCCGCCGGTGAGATAGAGCCTGAGGTAGCGGTCTTCCCGCACGTGCACCTCGGAGAGCTGCTCCAGCAGCGGATCGCCGGTCCACCAGAGCAGCGTGAGCGCATCCCGCAGGCCCAGGTCGTCGATCACCTCGCCCCGCAGCGCCCGGTCCACCTTCACGCCGCTCACCACCGGCAGCCGCTCGCCTTCCTCCAGCATGCGCTGCTCGAGGATGCGCCCCTCGGCGTCCAGCACCAGGTAGAAGCGCCCGCTGTACTGCAGGAGCGCCAGCGGCGACCGCTCCGTGATGTTGATCAGGAGGGCGTTGCGGTTCCAGGTGACCGTGGCCGACTCGATCCACGGCTCGGCCAGGAGCCGCTCCCGCACCCGGTCGGCCGTCAGCTCCCACCGGAGCGCCCCGGGGCTCACCCCGGCGACCGCCATCACGTCGGCCTGGCTCAGCCGTTGATTGCCGGCGATCTGCACCCGCTCCAGCCGGAACAGGGCCGAGCGGTAGGCAGCGAACAGGCAGGTGCAGAGCAGGACCAGCAGTGCGAGGGCCAGACCCCACCGGCCCGACGAGCGTGCGGTCCGGGCCCCCACTTTCCGCACCTCACTCATGCTCAGCCGTCACCGCCCCTTCATTCAGAAGGCAAATCAATTATAGCGCAGACCGCCCGACCGACGCCGCCGGTCATTTGTGTCAGGCGATTACGAGATTGGCAGCACCACATCCAGCGCCTGCGGGATGAGCTCGAAGGTCACCGGCAGGCGGCCGATCACGTCGCCGTCCACCTGAAAGACCACCCGCTCCGGGGAGCTGGCCGACACCTTGCGCCCCTGCATCATCCGCACCTTCGGATAGCCGACGTGCTTGCCGCTGTAGATCAGCGACACGAGCCGGAGCAGCTCCAGCCGGCTCAGGTTTTCGCCCCAGGCGATTTCGAAGCGACCATCAGAGAAGTCGGCGCCCGGGAAGATCTGCATCCCGCCGCCGAAGTAGCGTCCGTTGCCCACCTCCAGCAACAGCACCCGCGGCAGGTGCAGCGTCTGTCCGTCGATCTCCACGTCCACCGGCACGCCGGTGAAGTGGTTGAGGGCGTCGAAAACCCCCCGGACGTAGCTCAGCTTTCGAAACCGCGGCCCGTAGGAGTTCACCCGCGCGCAGACCTCAGCGTCGAACCCGAAGCCCGCCCCGTTGAAGAAGTAGCGGTGGCCGTGGGCGAGACCCACGTCCATCTTGGCCACCCGCCCCTGGAACGCCAGGCGGCAGCCCTCCGCCGAGTCCCGGGGCACCCCGGCTGTGCGCACCCAGTCGTTGCCGGTGCCCGCCGGAATCACCGCCAACGCGGCGCCGCTGCCCACGAGGCCGTTGCCCACCTCGTTCAGGGTGCCGTCGCCCCCCATGGAGGCGACGCGGTCGTACCCCTCCCGCACCGCCTCCCGGGCCAGTTCGGTGGCGTGCCCGGGGCCTTTCGTGAACTTCACGCAGTATTCGCCCAGCTGCGCCGCCAGCGGCTCGATCCGCTTCCACTCGGCCAGCGCACGCCCGTGTCCGGCGACGGGGTTGACGATGAAACAGACGCGGGGCATCAGCGACCACCTCCGGGCGGGGTATGCGGCTCCTTGTAGGTCATTCCCTCCGCCGCACTCAATTTCCTTCCGAATTATGGGGATCAGCCGCCGCGCGCATGCGCACCGCCCGGCCCGGCGCGCAGCACCGGGACCGGCCCCCGCCGGTCCCGGTGTCCTAGATGCGCTTGATCGCTGCGCCCAGCTGGCTCAGCTTCTCCTGCAGGTTCTGGTAACCCCGGTCGATGTGGTAGATGTCCTCGATCTCGGTCTCACCCTCGGCCACCAGGCCGGCCAGGATCAGGGCCATGCCCTCCCGCAGGGCGGGACAGACCACCGTTGCGCCCGAGAGCGACCGCACCCCCTGTACCACCGCCGTGCGCCCTTCCGTCTTGATGTTGGCCCCGAGCCGGCGGAGTTCATCGGCCACCTTGAACCGGTTCTCGAAGATCGTCTCGGTGATGATGCTCGTCCCATCCGCCACGGCCATCAGCGCCATCATCTGCGGCTGCATGTCGGTGGGGAAGCCCGGGTAGGGCAGCGTCTTCAGGTGGGTCGCCAGGAGGCGCCCGGGGCCCGCGATGGTCACCGCGTCGGCCGACTCCCGCACCACGGCGCCCATCTCCCGGAGCTTGGCCGTCACCGCGTCCAGATGCTCGGGGATTACCCCCCGCACCGTCACCTCACCGCCGGTGATCGCCCCGGCGGCCAGGAAGCTGCTCGCCTCGATGCGATCGGGAATCACCGTGTGCTCCGCCGAGCCCAGCCGCTCGACCCCGTCGATGCGGATCACGTCGAAGCCCGCCCCGCGCACCTTCGCCCCGAGCTTGTTCAGGAAATCCTGGAGGTCGACGATCTCGGGCTCGCGCGCGGCGTTCCGGATGACGGTGGTCCCCTCGGCCAGCACCGCGGCCATCATCAGGTTCTCGGTGGCGCCCACCGAGGGGAAGTCCAGGTAGATCTCGGTGCCCCTCAGCCGCCGGGGCACGCTGGCCTCGATAAAGCCGAAGCGCTCCTCGATGCGGGCGCCGAGGAGTTCCAGGCCTCGGAGATGAAAATCGATCGGCCTCGGGCCGATCGCACAGCCGCCAGGGTAGGAGATGCGAACCTTCCCGACGCGGGCCAGGAGCGGCCCCATCAGGAAGATGGAGGAGCGCATCTCACGGGTGAAGTCTGCCCCCACCTCGAGACCGTTCAGGCCGTCGGCCCGAATCCGCAGGGTGCGCCCGTGAGTCCCCACCGGCCCCTCCTCCACACGGGCCCCGAGCTTGCGCAGGATCTCGACCATCACGGCGACGTCGCGAATCACCGGCGCGTTGTGGATCACCGACTCGCCCGCCGTCAGGAGCGCTGCCGCCAGGATGGGCAGGGCGGCGTTCTTCGCCCCGCTGACCTCCACCTGCCCCACCAGGCGGCGCCCGCCTGCGACCACGTAGCGCTCATGTTGCTTCACACTGCATGCGACCTCCTGCGGCCGGAGCCCGCCTCCCGGAGGCCGGCCCGTCAGGGCTGGAAGTAGGGGTTGTGGCCCCAAATCTTCACCTCGGCCTCCAGCCGCACTCCGAACCGCTGTTCAACGGTACTGCGAACCCGGTCCATCAGCATCAGCACATCTTTCGCCGTGGCCTGGCCCAGGTTGACGATGAAGTTGGCGTGCTTCTCGGAGACCTGGGCGTCGCCCACCCGCGCCCCCTTCAGCCCGGCCAGCTCGATGAGGCGGCCGGCGTAGTCACCCGGCGGGTTCTTGAAGATGGAACCCGCGTTGGGGTGGCCGAGGGGCTGCGTGGCTCGGCGCCGCTCCAGATGTTGCCGCATCGCCCCCTGCAGCTCCGCCGGGTCGGCGGGGTGCAGGGCCATGACCACCTCGACCACGATGGCCGAGGTCCCCTGAAGGCGGGTGCTCCGGTAGCCGAATCCGATCTCGTCGCGGGTCAGGCGCTGCTCTCGTCCGTCGCCCCACACGACGGTCGCCTCCGTTACCACCTGGGATAGATCGCCGCCGTGCGCGCCGGCATTGATCACCAGCCCGGCACCCACGGTGCCGGGGATCGCACAAGCGAATTCGATGCCCCCGAGGCCCCGCTTCTGAACCTCGTAGGCCAGCTTCGGCAGGTTGTAGCCGCCCCCGACGCGGACCGTGCTGCCCTCCACGGCGAGACGGCCGAACTCGCCCGTGAGGCTCAGCACCAGCCCGCGGACCCCTTCGTCGGAGACCAGCAGGTTGCTGCCGTTGCCGAGGATGTAGACGGGAAGGCCCTCCTCGCCTGCGAGGCGCAACAGGCCGGAGAGCTCCTGGCGGTTGGCTACCTGAACCAGGTAGTCGGCCGGACCGCCTATGCGGAAGGTGGTGTGCCGCTTCAGGGGCTCATCCCGGCGGATGCGGCCCGGGTCGCGGATTATGCTACGCAGCCGTGCGTCGATGGGTGACATAGGGTGATCCTCCTTCGGGGCCAGGCCCCGGGCCACACCGCGGAACCCGGGCCGGCAGTCGGGATGGGGGAACGGCACCCGGCAGCAGGCGCCCGGCCGGACGGGCCGAGGCCCATCAGCGCGAGCGCCGGCCGGCAATGGCCACAATCTGCCGCGCGATCTCCCGGCCGGCGTCCGGGTCCGCCAGTTCCGCCAGGGCGGCCCGCATGCGCCCGGCAACGGCCTCGTCCGTGAGGACCGCGGTGAGGGCCTGCGCCAGCGCGTCGGCGGTGAGGCCGGCCTCCCGCAGCACCAGGGCCGCACCCCGGCGCTCCAGGGAGCGGGCGTTCCACTCCTGGTGGTTGTGGGTGACGTTGGGGCTGGGAATGAGCACGCTGGGCAGCCGCCGCACCTGGATCTCGGCCAGCGTGAGGGCGCCGGCGCGGAAGAGGCCGGCGTCGGCGGCGGCGTAGACCTCTGGCATGTTATGAGCATAAGGCAGCAGTGTGACGAAGGGTGCACGGTCGCCGTACTGCGCCTTCACCTGTTCGAAGTATCGCTCGCCGGTGATGTGCACCACCCGCAGGCGGTCCACCTGCAGGCGGAGGACGGCCTCCGCGGCGACGCGGTTGAAATCGCGGGCGCCGCCGCTGCCGCCCATGATCACCAGCACCCGGTCCCGGGGGTCGAGCCCCAGGGCGGCGCGGCCGGCCTCCCGGGTGGCCTCCGCCACCTCCGGCCGCACGGGGTTGCCCGCCCGCACCAGCCGGGCCCGGGCCGGGAAGTGCGCCCGCGCCTCCTCATACGGCACGAAGACCGCCTCGGCCCACCGGGCGGCCAGGCGGTTGGTAACGCCGGGGAAGGCGTTCTGTTCCTGGATGACCATCGGCACCCGGAGCACGCGGGCGGCAGCCAGCACCGGCCCGGCGACGAAGCCGCCGGTGCCGATCACCACGTGGGGGCGGAAGCGGCGGATGTGGCGCATGGCCTCCAGCACCCCCAGGGCGGCCCGGAACCCGCCCCGCAGCTTCTGCCGGAGGCCCAGGCCCACCACGCCGCCGCTGGCGATGGTGGCGAACGGAAGGCCGCTCCGGGGCACGATCTGCGCCTCGCGGCCGGTGGCGGTGCCCACGTAAAGCAGTTCGGCCTCGGGATCGAGTTCCTTGAGCGAGCGGGCGATGGAAAGCGCCGGGTAGATGTGGCCGCCGGTGCCGCCGCCGGTGATCAGGTAGCGCATGGCAAAACCCCCTTACAAGCTGTGCGCGAGTGTGGCAGTGCCTCGAAAGCTGCGGCAGACCGGGCTGAGAAGGCGTCCCGCGGACGCGCCGGCGCGGGCGAGCGCCCGCCCGGGTATCAACTGCGGCAGTACCGTGAGACCCCCAGCAGGATGCCGACCCCCGAGAGGGTGATGAGCAGCGACGTGCCGCCGTAGCTCAGGAAGGGCAGCGGAATGCCCGTGGACGGGACGGAGGCCGTGACGACGGCGATGTTGAGCGCCGCCTGCAGCGTGATGAGCGAGGTGACGCCGGCGGCGAGCAGGCTCGTAAACCGGTCCGGCGCCTGGATGGCGATGCGGTAGCCCCGCCAGGCGAAGGCGAAGAAGAGAAGCAGCACCAGCACGGCGCCGATGAAGCCCATCTCCTCGCCCCAGACGGCGTAGATCATGTCGGTGTGCCGCTCCGGCAGGTAGAAGTACTTCTGCCGGCTCTCGCCCAGGCCCACGCCGAAGAGGCCGCCGGAGCCGAAAGCCAGCAGGGCCTGGATGATCTGGTAGCCCGAGTCGGTGGGATCGGCCCACGGGTTGAGGAAAGTGGTGATGCGGCTCCAGCGTTCCTCGTCAATGCGGGCCAGAACGAAGATGCCGATCACGCCCACCACGCCCAGGCTCGCAAGGTGGCTCAGCCGGGCGCCCGCGGCGAAGAGCATGAGGGCGCCGGTGCCGGCCAGCGTGAGCGAGGTGCCCAGGTCGGGCTCGAGCATGATCAGGCCGAACAGCAGGCCCAGCACCGCCAGGGCCGGCAGGAGCCCGCGGACGAAGTCCTGCACGTTCCGGGCGTTTCGGGCGAGGTAGGTGGCCAGCCAGATGATGAAGGCGAACTTGGTCACCTCGGAGGGCTGGAAGGCCAGCTGACCATAGCCCAGCCAGCGGCGCGCCCCGAGGCGGGAGATGCCCACGCCGGGAATGAGGACCAGGATGAGGAGCGCGACGGCCACCACCAAGACCGGGCGGCTCCGCTCCTGCCAGAACCACGGGGGAATCTGGGCGAAGATGGCCATGGCGCCGAGGCCGATGGTCACCCAGATCGCCTGGCGGATCAGGAAGTAGTACCGGTTGCCGAAGTCCGCCTCTGCGATGGCGGTACTGGACGTATACACCGCAACAATTCCGATGCCGAGTAAGAGCGCAACCACTGCCAGGAGGGTGTAGTCCGGACTCCTGCGGATGGGCTGCAAGGAGAGCCGACCCCCTCGATGTGACGCTGTCCCGGCCTGCCTTCGGCCGGGCCTCTCTTGTTGCGCCTGTCCTGCGCCGGCGCCGTCCGGGCCGACGCTACCGCCCGCCCAGCATGCCGGGAAGTGCGAGCCAGCCCAGCACCGTCAGCACGAGCGACACGCCCCAGAAGAGGAGAAGCACCTGCCACTCCGACCAGCCGAGCAGCTCGAAGTGGTGGTGCAGCGGCGCCATCCGGAAGATGCGCTTGCCCGTGAGGCGGAACGAGGCCACCTGGAGGATGACCGAGATGACCTCGATCACGTAGACGCCGCCCACCACCACCAGCAGGAACTCGGTCTTGGTGAGCACCGCCAGGGCGGCCAGGGCGCCGCCCAGGGTGAAGGAGCCCACGTCGCCCATGAAGATGCGGGCGGGGTAGTGGTTGTAGTAGAGGAAGCCCAGGCACCCGCCCACCAGGGCGATGCTGAGCACGGCCAGGTCGGTCTGCCCCAGGGCCAGGGCGACGAAGAGGCCGTAGAAGGTGAAGGTGATCACGCTGAGCCCGCCGAGGAGCCCGTCCAGCCCGTCGGCGAAGTTGACCGCGTTGGCGGTGCCCCACACGATGAACAGCACCAGCACGTAGTAGAGCGGCTTGCCCAACTCGATGCTGACGTCCAGGTAGGGCAGCGTGACGGCGGTGCCCAGGCCGAGCACCTCCACCGCCCCGTAACCCAGCACGGCCGCCAGGAAGACCTGCGCCAGCAGCTTGTCGCGGGCCCGCAGGCCCAGCGAGCGCTTCAGCACCACCTTGATGTAGTCGTCCGCAAAGCCCACCAGTCCATGGCCCACGGTGAGCACCAGGGCGATGATGAGGCGGGGCAGCGCGTCGCCCGTGCGGGGGGCGAAGATAAGCGTGGCCAGAATGGCCGGGATGGCGAAGATGACGCCCCCCATGGTGGGGGTGCCCGCCTTGGCCTGGTGGTGGGCCGACATCTCCGCCCGGATGGTCTGGCCGAACTTCAGGCGGCGCATGAGCGGGATCACCGCGGGGCCCAGCGCCAGCGCGCCGATCAGCGCGAGGACGCCTGCGCCGGCCAGGCGGAGCAGCGTGGCATTGAACATAGGATCGTAACCTTCCTTCATGTATTACCGCAGTGCGCTGCGGGTTTACGGCTGCGTCTGCTCCAGGTATTCCGCGAGGGCGTGTACAATCTCCTCCATCGCCATGCCCCGGGAACCCTTTACCAGCACCGTGTCACCCGGCCTGAGGCGCGACTTCAGGCAGGCGATGGCGTCGGCATTGGTAGGCACCTCGTGGATCGCGGCAACCCGGACGCCTGCTGCGGCGCCGCTGTGACCGCCCTCCGAGACACCCGGCGCCTCCGGGGGGCCGTCGGCGGAGGACGCGGCCAGCGCCTGCTGCGCCCCGTCGGCCGTGCCACCCTGTGCGCGCTGTGCCCGTTCCCCTGCCGCCGCCAGCGCGTCCCGGGCGCCGGCGGCGATGTGCCGGCCGAGCCTGCCCACGGCCACCAGCTCGTCGGCCAGGCGGGCGGCGGCGGCACCCACCTGCCGGTGGCCCTCCTCCTCCATCGCGCCCAGCTCGTACATCTCGCCCAGTACGGCGATGCAGCGGCCGGCCGGACCGGCGATGCCCCGCATCACCTCCAGTGCGGCGATGACGGAGGCCGGCGCGGCGTTGTAGGTGTCGTCGAGGATCCGGACGCCCCCGGCGGTGAGCCGCCGCATCCGGCTGCCGGTGTTCTGGAACCGGCCCAGGCCCCGGGCGATCTCCCCCAGGGTGAGGCCCTGGGAGAGGCCCACCGCGGCGGCGGCCAGGGCGTTGAGCAGGTTGTGCTGCCCCGGGGCGGGCAGGTCGACCTCGACCTCGCCCAGGGAGCTCACGAGTCTGAACCGCTGGCCCATGTCGCCCGCCGGGCGGGCGTCCGCGGCGGTGACCCACCGCTCGACCCCGTGCCCGTTGCCGGTCCTGGCGCTCTCCCGGGCGGCCCACTCGGCCGCGGCGGCCGGCGCCGTCAGGCCGTAGAACCAGACCCGGGCCGGGGTGACGGCCGCCATGGCCCGGACCCGCGGGTCGTCGGCGTTCAGGATGGCGTCGCCGTCGGCGGGCAGCGCCCGCACCAGCTCGGACTTGGCAAGGGCGATGTTCTCCTGGGTGCCGAGGAGCTCCAGGTGGGTGATGCCCACGTTGGTCACGACGCCCACCTGGGGACGGGCGATGGAGGCCAGGTACGCGATCTCGCCCAGGGCGCGCATGCCCATCTCCAGCACCGCCACGTCGTCAGCGGCGGTGAGGCCGGCCAGCGAGGCGGGCAGGCCCACCTGGGAGTTCAGGTTGCCCCGGGTGCGGAAGACCCGGAACCGCTCGGCCAGCACGGCCGCCACCATCTCCTTGGTGGTGGTCTTGCCCACCGAGCCCGTCACCCCCACCACGACGAGGTGCGGATACCGGTCGCGGAGCACACGGCCCAGCTGGCCCAGACCGAGCAATGGGTCCCGGCAGACCACGACGGCGGCGCCGGGCGCGTCCACCCGACGCGCCGCCAGGATGCAGGAGGCGCCGGCCGCGGCGGCCTGGCCGGCGTAGTCGTGTCCGTCCGCCCGCTCGCCGATGAGGGCGACGAAGCAGTCGCCGGGCGAGACTTGCCGGCTGTCCCACGCCAGGCCCGTGACCCGGGCCTCCGGGTCGCCTGCCATCACCTGCCCTCCGGTGATGGCGGCGATCTCCGCAGCGGTAAACAGATGTGTCAACTCACGATCCGCCCTTTCCGGCCCGCGCCTCAATCAGCGCGCGGGCCACTTCCCGGTCGTCGAAGGGGATGGTGCGGTCCTTGAAGATCTGGTACGTCTCGTGCCCCTTGCCGGCGATGACGATCACGTCGTCGGCCTCGGCCATGTTCACGGCCCGGCGGATCGCCTCCGCCCGGTCGATGACCACCTCGTAGGTGCGGCCCGGGGGGAGGTGATCCACCAGGCCGGCCTCGATCTGCTGGACGATCCGGACGGGGTCTTCGCTCCGCGGGTTGTCGGACGTGATGATGGTGTGATCGGCCAGGGCGGCGGCAATGCGGCCCATGATCGGCCGCTTGGTGGGATCCCGGTCGCCGCCGCAGCCGAAGACGGCGATCAGCCGCCCCCGGGTGAAGCCCCGGGCGGTGCGGAGCACGTTCTCCAGCGAGTCGGGGGAGTGGGCGTAGTCCACGAACACGCCGAACGGCTGACCCGCCCGCACCGGCTGCAGCCGGCCGGGCACCCCCTCCTCCGCTTCCAGGGCGTCCCGGATCGCGGGCAGGTCGACGCCCTCCACGACGCCGGCGGTGGCGGCCGCCAGGGCGTTGTAGACGTTGAACCGGCCCACCAGCCGCAGGGCGACGTCGATCTCCCCGTGGGGGGTGCACAGGCGGAACCGGGTTCCCGCAGCGCTGATGTCCACGTCCTCGGCCCGGACCATCGCCTGCGGGCTGAAACCGTAGGTGTAAACCGGCACCTCGGCCACCGTGCGGTAGTACTGGCTGGCCGGGTCGTCCACGTTCAGGATCGCGGCCTTGCGGGGCTTGAAGCCCGGCTGGCCCAGCATGCGGAACAGCCGGGCCTTCGCCTCGCGGTAGGCGCTGAAGGTGCCGTGATAGTCCAGATGATCTTGTGTTAGGTTCGTGAATATCCCAAGGTCAAACTCTACATCATCTACACGGTTCATGTCGAGTCCTTCAGAGGAGGCTTCCATCACGGCGTAAGTGCATCCGGCGGCCACCATCTGATGGAGCAGCCGTTGCAGGTCGGAGGCCTGCGGGGTGGTGAGGCTGGCGGGCAGCTCCTCACCGGGCATGAGGGTGTGCACGGTGCCGATGAGCCCCACCCGGTGGCCCTGCCGCTCCAGCACGGCCTTAACGAGGTGGGTGGTGGTGGTCTTCCCGTTGGTGCCGGTGACGCCCACCACCCGCAGCCGGCGGGAAGGGTAGCGCCAGAACCGCGCCGCCACCCGGCTTAGGGCTGCGCGGGTGGACTCGGTCTGAATCATCGCCACCTGGGGCGGCGCCGGCACCGGGCGCTCCACCAGGAGGGCCGCGGCCCCGCGCTGGACCGCCTCGCCGGTGTGGTCGTGGCCGTCGGTGCGCCGCCCGGGCAGGGCCACGAAGAGGGCGCCTGGTCCCACCTGCCGCGAATCGTAGACGACGTCGGTGATCTGTGCCGCCGGATCCCCCTGGAGCAGTCGGCCGAGGAAGAGGCAATCCTTCACCCGCATCGAGCGATTCGCCTCACTTTACGGGAGGGTGCACCTTCTGTCCCCCATTATTTCCACATGACAGATGTGAAATACCTGCCTGAATTCGGTCCCCTTTTGGTCTTTTTTCGCGAGCACCGGGTAGCGGCTCATGGGCCGTCAGGGGCAGGATTGCGATCGGACGTGGAAGCCGTCGCAGGGGATCGCCGTAACCTGGGGCGCACCGCCCGCGCCCCGGCTTTCACCGCCCACGCGCAGTCCCCGCGGCAGCCTCCCGCCCACCGCAGGCCGCTGGTTCACCGGCCATGGGCTCACAGCCCACGCTCTCGCACTCGCACACCCGACTCGCCGCCTACCACCTCCCACTCCCAGCCCACCACTTACCGCCGATGGCCTCCCACGCGCAGCTCACCTCTCACCGCCCATCCCTTCCGGACTCACGGTTCACGACTCGCCGACCACCGCGTCCCACTCATGGCGCACCCCCCCACCGCCCATGGCCTCCCACGCACGGCACACCTCCCACCGCCCATCCCTTCCGGACTCACGGTTCACGACTCGCCGACCACCGCGTCCCA
>NZ_JBFNEH010000027.1:0-51160 GCF_040797425.1 Symbiobacterium sp.
TTTCGGGTGAGCCGGTTGCCCTCCCCCGGCCAGTCGCCGCGCTCCGCCGCGTCACCGAGCCGCACCCGTCGCCCAACACCAGCAACGGCGAACAGGCCTCGTGGGGCGGCAACCCCCATCCCTGTCCGCCACTGGCATCGCCAACCATGAACCGTTTGGTTATCAACGGTGCTGCGCCCTAAGCTGCACAGTCCAGCCGAACGCCGCTTGCGCAGACCGCGGGCGGGACGACGCATCCCGCACCGGGCAGGGAGCCTTTACTGCGCCCGCAGGATCGGCACCAGCCGACCCGAACCACGCCGGCGGGCGGAGGCACCGCACGGCAGATGCAACCACAGCCCGCATGCCCACGACCTGCACACGGAACGCGCCGGCAGGGAACATCCCCAGCCCGCGCCGCGTGCGTCCGGGGGGGGTACGACCTGTTGATTCCGCCTGCATGGCCGGTGGTCAAACACCAGTTGACTCCGCCTGCATGGCCGGTGGTGGACCACCTGTTGACTGCACCTGCGTGGCCGGTAGCAAACCACCTGCTGACTCTGCTAGCGTCGCCCGCCTAGCGCACTCTGCCGACTTACTCGATCACGAGCGGGAAGCGAGCGGTGAGGGCGTGCACCTCCGCCTTGATCCGATCCAGTTCCGCCTCGTCGTCCCGGTGGGTGATCGCCCGGTCGATCAGGTCGGCGATCTGGCGCATCTCGGCCTCCTTCATCCCCCGGGTGGTTATGGCCGGGGTCCCGATGCGGATGCCGCTGGTCACCATCGGCTTCTCCGGGTCGTTGGGAATGGCGTTCTTGTTGACGGTGATCGAGACCCGGTCCAGCAGCTTCTCGGCGTCCCGGCCCGTGATGCCCTTGGGCCGCAGGTCCACCACCATCAGGTGGTTGACCGAGCCGCCGGTGACGAGGCGGTAGCCCCGCTCGACCAGCGCTTCCGCCAGCACCTTGGCGTTCTTCACCACCTGGCCGCAGTACTCCTTATAGGCCGGGTCGGAGAGTTGCTTGAAGGCCACGGCCTTGGCCGCGATGATGTGCATCAGGGGGCCGCCCTGGATGCCCGGGAAGACCGCCTTGTCGATCTCCTTGGCGAACTCCTTCTTGCACAGGATCGCCCCGCCGCGGGGGCCGCGCAGGGTCTTGTGAGTCGTGGTGGTGACGACGTGCGCATGCTCCACCGGGTTCGGGTAGTAGCCCGTGGCCGCGAGACCCGCGAAGTGGGCCATGTCGACCATGAGGATGGCGCCGACCTCGTCGGCAATCTCCCGGAACCGCTTGAAGTCCAGCACCCGCGGGTAGGCCGAGTACCCGGCGACGATCAGCTTCGGCCGGTGCCGGCGGGCCAGCTCCGCCACGGTGTCCATGTTCACCCGCTCGGTCTCCGGGTCCAGGCCGTAGGGGATGAAGTTGTACGTCTTCCCGCTGAAGTTTACCGGGGAGCCGTGGGTCAGGTGTCCCCCCTGGGAGAGGTCCATGCCCAGCACCGTGTCGCCGGGCTGCAGGAATGCGAAGTAGACCGCCGTGTTGGCGTTGGCCCCCGAGTGGGGCTGCACGTTTGCGTGCTCCGCTCCGAACGCGGCCTTCAGCCGCTCCCGCGCGATGTTCTCCACCACGTCCACATACTCACAGCCGCCGTAGTAGCGCCTTCCCGGGTAGCCCTCGGCGTACTTGTTGGTGAGCACGCTGCCCGCGGCCTCCAGCACCGCCGTCGGCACGAAGTTCTCCGAGGCGATGAGCTCGATGTGGCTCTGCTGCCGTTCCAGCTCCTGCTGGATGGCCGCGTAGACCTCCGGGTCATACCGCTTCAACGCTTCCATGTCACGTGCCGCCCCCTGCCGCTATTTTTTCAGGTTCCAATTATCACATCCGTACTTCGTTTCGACAAGCTCCTGTGCGTCTTTTTCCTCCGCCGGCGTGAGACTTCCCGGCGTGAGGGTGAGACCCAGGGCCCGCGCGAAGCCGACCGTGAGGGCGTCCCGGACCTCGGCGTAGCCCACCTGCCGGCCCAGGGCGGCGCGCAGCGTGGTGGACTTGCTCCGGAACCGCTCCATCAGCCGCTCCGCCGGCGCGCCCTCGGGCAGGCGCATCAACCGGAAGAGCAGCTCCACGTCCACGTCCAGCAGGATGGACCCGTGCTGGAGGATCACCCCGTCCCGGCGGGTCTGGGCCGAGCCGGCCACCTTGCGGCCGCCCACCTGCAGCTCGTAGGCCGACGACGAGTCGAAGCAGGCGGTGTGGAACCCGCCCGGGTCCGCCCGGCGGGGGTCCTGCTCGCCCCCGGCCAGTTCAGCCGCCACGCCCAGCTCCCGCAGGCCAGCCAGGAGCCCTTGCGAGATCTCCCGGTAAGTCTCGATCACGCCGCCGGGCAGCAGGTCCTCGCGGATCACCACGGAATACGTGATCTCCATGTGGTGGAAGATCAGCCGACCGCCGGTGGGACGGCGCACGTAGCCGTAGCCGCCGGCCCGGACCGCCTCCAGGTCGACCTCCTTCGTCATGGACTGGAAGTAGCCGATGGAGACCGCCGGGGGCGACCAGCCATAAAAACGCAGGGTCGGGGGCACCTCACCCCGGCCATGGGCCCGGGCGATCGCCTCGTCGATGGCCATGTTCTCCGGACCCGGGCGGTGCCCGGTGTCCAGCAGGCGCCAGTGCGTCTCTCTCACTGCCATACCATCGTGACTCTCGCTTCTCAGTAATGATCAGGGTGGGGTGTGCCCTGCGGCACCCCCACCCCAATTCCCTCAGCCTTGCTGCGCCGAACGGCACCGGTGCGGCCGCCCGGCCGTCGGCGCCTAGCCCTGCTGCGCCCGGTAGCGCAGGTTCGGCCGGCGGGCCGCCAGCGCCTCGTCGAGCCGCCCCACGGGGGTGTTGTGCGGGGCCGACTTGACCAGCTCCGGATTGGTCCGGGCCTCGTCGTGGATGCGGATCATCGCCTGGATGAACCGGTCCAGGGTAGCCTTGCTCTCGGTCTCCGTGGGCTCGATCATCAGGGCTTCCTCCACGATCAGCGGGAAGTAGATCGTGGGCGGGTGGATACCCTCGTCCAGCAGCCGCTTGGCCACATCCAGCGTCTTCACGCCGGTCTCGTGCTTCAGGGTACGGGCCGCCAGCACGCACTCGTGCATGCAGTAGCGGTCCACGAACACGTCGTAGTACTTCTTCAGGTGTGCCATCACGTAGTTGGCGTTGAGCACCGCGTACTCCGACACTTCCTTCAGCGCCGGGCCGTGGGTCAGGACGTACGCGTAGGCCCGCACGATCACGCCGAAGTTGCCCCAGAAACCGTGGATCTTGCCGATGGACTGCGGCCGGTCCCAGTCGAGGACATACCGGTCGCCCCGCTTCTCCACCACCGGCACCGGCAGGAAGGGCACCAGGTGGGACTTCACGCCCACCGGCCCGCTGCCCGGGCCGCCACCGCCGTGCGGCGTCGAGAAGGTCTTGTGCAGGTTCAGGTGCACAACGTCGAACCCCATGTCGCCGGGCCGGGCATAGCCCATGATGGCGTTCAGGTTGGCGCCGTCGTAGTAGCAGAGCCCGCCCGCCTGATGGACGATCTCGGTGATCTCCTTCACGTGCGGGTCGAACAGCCCCAGCGTGGACGGGTTGGTCATCATCAGGGCGGCCGTCCTGGGGCCGACCGTCTGCCGCAGCGCTTCCAGGTCGATGGAGCCGTCGGGCAGCGACTTCACCGGCACCACCCGGTAGCCCGCCATCGCCGCAGTGGCCGGGTTCGTGCCGTGGGCCGAATCGGGCACGATCACCTCGCTCCGCCCGGTGTCGCCGCGCGACTCGTGATAGGCCCGAATCAGAAGGATGCCGGTGAGCTCACCGTGCGCGCCGGCCGCCGGCTGGAAGGTCATCCGGTCCATGCCGGTGACTTCGCAGAGCCACCCCTCCAGGGTGTGGAGGAGCTTCAGGTTGCCCTGCACCGTCTCCTCCGGCTGCAGCGGGTGCGTGAGGGCGAATCCCGGGATGCGGGCCGCCTCCTCGTTCACCTTCGGGTTGTACTTCATGGTGCAGGAGCCCAGGGGGTAGAAGTCCACGTCGACCCCGTGGTTCATCCGGCTCAGCTGCGTGAAGTGGCGGATGACCTCCACCTCGGAGAGCTCCGGGAGGTTCGCCGGCTCCTTCCGCAGCAGGTCGGCCGGAATCGCCTCGGTGAGTTCCACCGCCGGCACGTCGGGGGCCGGGAAGGTGACCGCCCGCTTGCCGGGGGCCGACTGTTCAAAGAGCAGCGGCACAAGGCCCATGCTACTTCACCTCCCTGAGCGCAGCCACGAGGCGGTCAATCTCTACCCGCGTCCGCTTCTCGGTCACCGCGAACGTGAGCGCCGCGGCTGCACGGCCACCGTCCGCGCCGGCGTCGCCCTCGAGCAGTTCCGGGTACGCCGCACCGACGTCGACGCCGCCCAGGATCTTGTGCTCCAGGAGCTTCCGGCTGACCTCCGCCGCCGGGGCGGGCGCCAGCACCGCGAACTCCTTGAAGAAGGGGGCGTTGCCTGCCAGGCGCCACCCGGGCAGGGACGCGATCTCCCGCGCCGCGTAGTGCGCCTTCTGCAGCGACAGGTTGGCGACCTCCCGGAGTCCTTCCTTGCCCACCAGCGCCAGGTAGACCGTGGCGGCCAGGGCGATCAGCGCCTGGTTGGTGCAGATGTTGGACGTCGCCTTTTCCCGGCGGATGTGCTGCTCCCGGGCCTGCAGGGTAAGCACGAAGCCCCGCTGACCGCGCGTGTCCACGGTAGCGCCGGCGATGCGCCCGGGCATCTTGCGGGCGAAGCGCTCGCGCGTGGCCATGATGCCCAGGTAGGGCCCGCCGAAGGAAAGCGGAACGCCCAGCCCCTGCCCCTCGGCCACCACGATGTCCGCACCGTAGTTGCCCGGGGCCTCCAGGACCCCCAGGGAGATGGGGTCGACGGCCACTACGAAGAGGCCGTTCCTGGCATGGACCAGCGCCTCAATCTGCCGCACCTGCTCCAGGTAGCCCAGGAAGTTGGGCGTCTGCAGCAGCAGTCCGCCCACCTCGTCCGTCATGAGGGCCTCGAGCCGGTTCAGGTCGAGGGTCACACCCTCCAGCGGCACCTCGATCAGCTCCACGCCGAGACCGTGCATGTAGGTGGCCACCACCCGGCGATAGTGCGGGTGGACGGAGCGGGCTACCAGCAGCTTCGACCGGCCGGTCTGGCTCACCACCATGCCAGCCGCCTCGGCCAGGGCCGAGGCGCCGTCGTACATGGAGGCGTTGGAGAGATCCATGCCGGTCAGTTCGCACATCAGGGACTGGTACTCGTAGATGGCCTGCAGCACGCCCTGGGAGATCTCAGGCTGGTAGGGCGTGTAGGCCGTGAGGAACTCGCCCCGGCGCAGGACGGCGTCCACCGCAGCGGGCACATAGTGGTCATAAGCCCCGCCGCCGAGGAAGCACGCGTACTCGGCGGTGTTCGCGTTCTCGGCCGCCAGTTCCCGCAGGTGGGCCATGAGCTCCATCTCGGTCAGCGCCGGAGGCAGGTTGAGCGGCCGCTTCAGCCGCACCTCTGCCGGGATGTTGGCCGCGAAGAGCTCCTCCGTGGAGCTTACGCCAATATCCCGCAGCATGGCCTCCTTCTCGGCCTGCGTGATCGGAATGTAGCGCATTTAGCCCTCCTTGGTGAACTCCTCGTACGCCGCCGCGTCCAGCAGGTTGTCCAGTTCCGCCGGGTCGGCGATCTCGATCTTCAGAATCCAGCCCTCGCCATACGGATCCTGGTTGATCAGCTCAGGCGAACCGTCCAGGGCCTTGTTGACCTCGACGACCTTGCCGCTGACCGGGATGTACAGGTCGGAGACGGTCTTCACGCTCTCCACCACGCCGAACTGCTCGTTCTGCTTGAGCTCGCGGCCCACCTCGGGCAGCTCGACGAAGACCACGTCGCCCAGCTGGTCCTGGGCGAACCAGGTGATGCCCACGACGCCGATGTTGCCCTCAACCCTGATCCACTCGTGCTCCCTGGTGTACTTCAGATTCGCAGGAACCCTCTCGTTCGCCATCCCGGCACTTCCTCCTTAGCGCGTTATTCTCCCACGTGCGGCCTAGCGCTTGTGCGGGGAGCGGTAGAAGGGGGTCTCTACGACCCGCGCCTTCAGCGGCCGGCCGCGGATGATAACCTCCACCTCGGTGCCCACGTTGCTGTACGCGACGGGGACGTAGGCGAGGCCGATGTTCTTCTCCAGGGTAGGCGAGAAGCTGCCGGTGGTCACCTCGCCGACGATCTCGCCGCCCACGGCCACGGGATACCCCTGCCGCGGGATGCCCCGGTCGATCATCTCGATGCCCACCAGCTTGCGTGCCAGGCCCTGTTCCTTCAGCTTCGCCAGGGCCTCCCGCCCGATGAAGTCGACGCCCTTCTTCAGCTTTACGGCGAAGCCGAGGCCGGCCTCCAGCGGGTTGTGCTGATCGCTGATCTCGTGGCCGTAGAGGGGCAGTTTCGCCTCGAACCGGAGGGTGTCCCGGGCGCCGAGGCCGCACGGCAGGAGCCCCTCCTCCTCGCCCGCCTCCAGGAGGGTCTCCCAGAGGGCGGCCGCATCCTCAGCCTTCACATAGATTTCGAACCCGTCCTCGCCCGTGTAGCCGGTGCGGGAGATCACCAGCGTTTGCACGCCGGCCACCGTGACGCCCGTCTTCAGGGTGAAGGGCTCCATCTGCGCGAGCGCCACGCCCTGGGCCAGCGGCTGCAGGATCTCCTCGGCCTTCGGCCCCTGCAGGGCCAACAGGGCGATCTCGTCCGACCGGTTGCTGAGCTCCACGTTGTGGAGCCCCGCCCGCTGCCGGGCGACATTGATCCACTCCCAGTCCTTCTGCGTGTTGCCGGCGTTCACCACCAGCCAGTAGCGGTTCTCGCCCAGCCGGTAGACCAGGATGTCGTCCACCACGTTGCCGTTCTCGTAGCACATCAGCGAGTACTGGACCTGGCCCACCGCCAGCTTTGCCGCGTTGTTGGTGGTCACCAGCTGGATCAGGTCCAGCGCCTGGGGACCCGATACCTCGAACTCGCCCATGTGTGAGACGTCAAAGAGGCCGGCCGCCTGCCGCACGGTCCGGTGCTCCTCGATCACGCTGCTGTACTGCACCGGCATCTCCCAGCCGCCGAAGGGGACCATGCGCGCGCCGAGCTTCAGGTGATACTCGTACAGGGGGGTTCGCTTGAGGGATTCGTCCACCACCACACCTCGCTTCCGCCATGCGTAGTCTTTCCAGCCGGCTGGCGCCGGTACTCCGCCGCCGGCAAGGCAAAACGGGGACGGGCCCGCCACCCGGGCCCCTGCCCGCTGTGTGCCCCGTCCCCGGCGGTTCCAGAAAGGGATTGTCCGGCAACAGTATTCCCTACCGGGCCCCAAATCTCCTCCTACCCCGAGGTCGTCAACCGGTCGCCGGGACGGGTCTCCCCTGCCGCCCCGGCCGGCAGCTCCAGCACCGCCCGGGCCCCCGCTACCCGCGGGCTGATCCGCCACGGCGGGAAGTGCGGGAGAACGCGCAGGACCCGCCCTTCCGGGTCCAGGAAGAGCAGGTCCAGGGGGAAGCGCATGAAGTGGGTGTGCACCTGAGAGCAGGGCTCCAGCCAGAGCCCCTGGCCGGGCTCCAAGTGCGGGCGGAACATGAGGCCAAGAAGGCGCAGATGGAAGGTATCAGCCCGGCGAATGCGGTCGCCGAGGACAATGCCAAGCGAAAGGTTGCGGACGATCATCGCACTCTACCCCGACGTAGCCAGCACACCTGTGTGCTGGGAAGTCCGACGAAGGCGCCACGGTAACCCAAAGACAAGCGTGAGGTGCATGGGGGTGTAACGCCACAGAGATACCATAATCGACTACATGGTTGTGTGTAAACCCCAACTCGCCACAATAATGTCGTGTTCCCTGAGCGGTTGCAACCTCCCGCCCGCCAACTGGGACAGACCCGGTCTCGACCGCGAAAAGAACACCTCCACGTTCAGGCGCAGGCAAAGGCGAGGTGAACTCACATGCGCAAGTACGTTTTCGCTGTAGTTCTTGCTGTATCCGTTGTTGTAGTCGGAGGGGGCATGTTGAACGCCCAGACGCCATCGACATACCACAAGCTGACCAGCCTGGATCGAGCCGCCCGGGCTTCGAAGGAATCCGGTACGGAGATCACGCTTGGTGAGCCCGTACTGCCCGGCAACCTCGACAAGGCCGATTCGTCCTTCAAGAAGCTTTCCGAACTGCCCCAGCACACACCTGCGTCGGCCTTAAGAGAGGGCGCCGTGCGCCTGGAAGAAAAGCGCGTCTCCTATGCACAGATCGTAGACGAACTGCAGGAGGCAAACCCTCAGTTTCATCCGGATAGGCAGATCTGGGCGGTTACAACCTACTTCCCAAACGGGGTGGAAACCCGTAGGGGCAAGATTGAGAACGCCATCGTCAGCGAGTACTGGGACGCAGAGACCGGGGAGTTCCTCTTTTTCCATGTCAGGCAGAAGCCGTAGTTCCTTGCTGCTGACACGCTTCCGGAACGGGGGCTCTCGCCACATCGGGTGGGAGCCCTCTTCCCGCAGTTCGCCGATCCCCTCCTCCGATGGGGTCCACGCCCCCTGGGATGTCCGATCGGTCATCTCGAAGTCCCCCCGGTCCGATTCGGCGTCGGACCGGGCCATGGTGATATAGCCCGCAGGGACGAAGCGCCGCTCCCCCCGTCCCTCCTGCAGCCAGAACCGCGTTCTGGCCGCGACCGGTGATCCAAAGGGTGGTATCATGGGCGCAGGCAGATGCTTCGCCGCGCCTTGCGCCGAAGGCCCTCGGCAGCAGCCGCCTGCCTGGAGACGCCTGAGTGCTCAGCGCACGCTTTGGCACAGAAACGGAGGACTCACCGATGCACCGCCTTCCCCCCCGCATCGTCCAACTGATCCGGTACGCCGTGGTGGGCACAGGCAACACCCTGCTCAACTTTGCGACCTTTGCCCTGCTGGCTCCCCGGATGCGCGGCACGCGCGGGCTGGTGCTGGCCAACACCGTGGCCTTCGCGGTGGCACTGCTGCACGGCTACTACTGGAACAGCCGGTGGACGTTCCACCGGCCGGGTTCTCTCCTGCGGTTTCTGGCGGTCTGCACGGTCGGCCTCTCGATCGACAGCACGGTGCTGGCCTTCCTGAGCAGCCACGGCATCCCGTCCATTCTGGCCAAGGTCGTCTCCGGGACCGCCTGTGCGCTCTGGAACTACCTGGCCACGAGCAGGCTGGTCTTCCGACCCGCCAGCGCCGGTCCGGCGGTGCGACGGATCCCCATCCTTCACCCCAGCCCGCTGGCGGCAGGGGGACTCTACGCCCTGAAACAACGCATCACCAGCAGTCTGACGGGAGCGCCGAACCACCTCACCGGGAACGAGCAGACTTTCACAGAGCACGGCAGGCGCGAGGAGCAATGAGGGCCGGGCACCCTGCGTGCCCGGCCCGTTCGCGTCCCTGACCCCCGGTCTTCCGCACCGGGCGCCGCTGCCGGACCCGGCTCAGTCGCTGCCAACCCCCGCCGCACTCAGCGGGTCAGGCACCTCCCGCGCCAGCAGCAGCACCTGCGGTACCCCGGTGACGGGATGGCGCACGACCCTCACCCGGCTGCCGTAGACGGCCTGGATGTTCGCCTCGGTGAGCACCTCCCCCGGCGGGCCGTCGGCCCAGCCGCGCCCGTCCTTCAGCATCACCACCCGGTCGGCGTAGAGCGCCGCCAGATTCAGATCGTGCAGGATCGCCAGCACCGTCAGGCCCCGGGTGCGGTTGAGCCGCCTCACCAGGCCGAGCAGGTCCACCTGTTGGGCGATGTCCAGGTGCGCCGTGGGCTCGTCGAGGATCAGCAGCTGCGGCTCCTGCGCCAGGGCTCTGGCCACCATCACCCGCTGCCGCTCGCCGCCCGAGAGCGCCGTGATCCGACGCCCGGCCAGCGGCGCCGTGCCGGTGAGACGCAGGGCCTCGTCCACCGCCTCCCGGTCGCGCGGCCCCTCGCCCCGCAGCGGGCGAATGTGGGGCGTCCGCCCCAGCGCCACCACCTCCGCGACGGTGAAGTCAAAGCCCACCGCCGTCTCCTGGGCCACCACCGCCACCTTGCGGGCCACCTCCCGCGGCCGCAGCCGGCGGAGGTCGCACCCGTCGAGGAGAACCCGGCCGGACTCCGGCGCCAGCGCCCCGATGACGGTGCGCACCAGGGTGGACTTGCCGCTGCCGTTGGGACCCACCACCGCCAGGAACTCCCCGCGCGCGACGGCGAGGTCCAGCCCCCGCAGCACGGGAGTCCCGCCGTAGCCCACAGTGAGCGACTCCACTCGCAGCATCGTCACGTCCACCTCCTCACCCCCGGGGCAGGAGTTCTCGCCGCAGGAGGAACAGGAAGAAGGGCCCGCCCGTGAGCGACATCACCAGCCCCACCGGCAGCTCGCTGAACCAGGGCAGCGACCGCGCCAGCGTGTCGGCGGCCACCAGCACCACCGCCCCGGTCACCGCCGAGACGGGCATCAGCCACCGGTGGTCCGGCCCCACGATGAGCCGCACCAGGTGCGGCACGATGAGGCCCACGAAGCTGATGATCCCGCAGAAGGCCACCGCCGCGGCGGTAAGCAGCGACCCTGCGCCCAGAACCCGGCGCTTCAGCCGCTCCACGTCGACGCCCATCGAAAGGGCCGCCTCCTCGCCCAGCAGGAAGGCGTTCAGCTCCCGACCCTGCAGGAGCAGCAGGCCCAGGCCGGCGGCGAGATAGGGCAGGAGCCACCCCACCTTCCACCAGTTGGCCCCCGAGAGTCCGCCCATGAGCCAGAAGACGATGGCGTCGCGGGCCTGCGAGCTGGTGAGGTACATGATCAGCGAGACCAGCGACGAGGCGACGGAACTCACCACCATGCCGGCGAGCAGGAGGCTCACCGTGGAGGTCTGCCGGCCCGCCGAGGCGAGGCGGAACACCAGCAGTACCGCGGCGATCCCGCCGCAGAAGGCACAGAGCGGCACCGGCCCCAGGGCCCAGCGCCCGGGCAGCAGCGGCACGCCGTCCAGAAAGGCGATGGCCGCCGCCGCCCCCAGCGACGCCCCCGCCGAGGCGCCGACCACCGACGGGTCCGCCAGGGGATTCCGGAAGAGGCCCTGGTATGCCGCCCCTGCCACGCTCAGACCCATGCCCACCAGGGCGCCCATGGCCACTCGGGGCAGCCGCACGTCCCAGAGAATCGCCTCCCACGTCCGGGGCCAGTCCGGCGCAAAGCCGGCCCCCAGCCGGTTCAGCAGGATTTTCACCACGTCGGCAGGCGGGATGCGCACCGAGCCCACCGCCCCCGCCACCACCACGGCCACCGCCAGAGCGGCCGCGGCCAGCGCCAGGGCCCGCCGGCCCCTCGCTTCCCGGCCCATCATTCTCCGAACAGGCCGGGATGGAGCGTCTCGGCGAACCAGCGCAGCCCTTCAATGAGCCGGGGCCCGGGCCGCACGACGATGTCCTCGTCCGGCAGGCCGATCACCCGCCCCTCCCGCACCGCCGTGATGGACTCCCAGCCCTTGCGTGCGAGGGCCTCCTCGGCCATCGCGGGCGAGCTGGTGACGATGATGTCGGGGTTCGCCGCGACCAGCTGCTCCACGGAGTACGGCGCCCAGGGGCTCTCCGCATCTGCCGCGGCGTTGATGCCGCCGGCGATGCGGATCATGTCGTCGATGAAGGAGCCGGGGCCGGCCGTGTAGAGCGGGTCAGGGGAGACCTGGTAGAAGACCCGCGGCCGGTAGGAAATGGGAAGTACCTTGGTCGAGATCGCATCCGCCTCGGCCTTGATCTCGGCCACCATCGCCTCCGCGGCGGCCCGGGCGTTCAGCGCGGTACCCAGGGCAACCGCTTCCTCGTACAGCTCCTCGAAGGTGGCCGGGTCGACGACGAAGGTGGTGAGGCCGTACTCCTGCTCCAGCCGCTCCCGGACCTCCAGCGAGCCGCCCAGCATCAGCACCAGGTCCGGCTCGGTGGAGAGGATGCGCTCATAGTCGGGCGGGAAGAGGCTGCCCACGGACGGGACATCCAGCGCCGCATCCGGATAGTCGCACCAGTCGGTGCGGCCCACCAGCCGGTCGCCCCGGCCGATGGCGAAGACCAGTTCCGTGATGGATGGCCCCAGGGAGAGGATGCGCTGGGGCTCCGCCTGGATCGTGACCTCCCGCCCATCGCCGTCGACCAGGGTGACGGGGTAGACGGTCTCCTCGCCGGCGCCGATTCCGGCGGCCTGCTGTCCGGAACCAAGCTCCGCCGCTTCCTGCCCGGAGCCGGTCCCTGCGGCCTGCTGCCCGGAGCCCTGCTCAGCCCCCTGCCGTTCGGCACCCTGCTGCTGGGCTCCCTGTCCGCCGCACCCGGCCAGGAGGGCGGTGATGAACAGGGTCAGGATCAAGAGCGATCCGACTGTACGCTTCATGACTAGGTTTTACCTCCGCACTGTTTCTGCTGTGGCGAACCGGAACACCCACGGAAACGAAAGACCCCTGGCTTCAGCCAGGGGGCATCCCGCGACATAACGGTGGCAGAACCACGCGACACGTCTCCCCCTTTCACCCGAAGGCTGGCGACGTAGCAGCGGCAGGCAGGTTTCCTGACTTCGGATCACCGCTGCCCCCCGCCTTCCCAGCCTCTCGGCCAGTGGCACACGATGGGGGGCAACTCCCCGTCACAGTGGCGGGACCGTGCCGGACTTCCACCGGCTTCCCTTTTACCTCCCGGCCCGCAGGCCGGGAGCACCTGTCGCTGTTGCCCTATTCGGTTGCTTTCAGTATAGACTATGGGCACCCCCGTGGCAAGCGTGCCGTCGCTCGCCCGCCGGGCCGGCGCGCGCAAGCCCCCACCCGCACCGACAGGCGGGTGGGGGCTGCACGACGGCCCGAGGCCGCCCTAGATCCGATCCCCGTAGCGCGCCTTCAGCGCCTCGTTGTGCTCGTCCGCACCGTCCACGTTGGCGCTGATGTAGACCGGCGGCGTCTGGCCGGCAGCGACGAGGTGGCCGACGATCTCCGCCGTGATGCCCTGGGCGATCAGCGCACCCGTGATCGAGGAGATCGCGCAGACCTTGATCGGCTGCCCCTCCACCTCCAGCAGGGCGTCGCCCATGGGCCCGCAGTTGTCAATGACCACGTCGGCGAACTCGTAGAGCTTCTTGCCGCTGGGATGGCGGGAGGTCACCGCTGTGGTGTGGGCCATCGAGGTGACGACGACCAGCTTGTGGCCGCGCCGCTTCACCTCCGCCGCCATCTCCACGGTGGACCCGTTGCGCCCCGAGTTGGAGACGATGATGAACGCATCTTCGGGCCGGATGTCGTACTGGGCCAGGATCTGGTGGGCAATCTTCGGTTCCCGCTCCAGGTACGGGTTCTTCCGTTCCTCCACCGGGTAGACCCCGTTGAGGAAGAGGATGTCTTCCTCGATGGCGTGGGCGGGAACCAGCCCGCCGGCCCGCCCCGCCATCTCCATGGCGAAGGCCTTGGAGTGCCCGGTGCCGAACACCTGGATGACCCCGCCCTTCAGGATGGCCTCGGCCAGGATCTCCCCGGCCTTCTTGATCTGCGGCAGCTGGGTCGCCTTCAGCCGCGCGATCGCCTCGTCCGCCGCCTTGTAGAACACTTCTGCGCTGATCGTCATGCCGCTTCCCCTTTCTACGCACGTGCCGCAACATATTCGGGGTTCAGTGCTGGCGGCGGGTCGCCGGGACGGCGCACCACCCGGCCCTCCACCACCGTCCAGCGCACCTGCCAGTCCGGGCCCACGGCCACCAGGTCGGCGTCCTTGCCCGGGGCCAGGCTGCCCTTACGGTCCGAGATCCCGATCACGCGCGCCGGGTTGAGGGCCGCCATCCGCACCACCTGCTCCCACGGCACCCCCAGCTTCTCTACCAGGTTCCTCAGGCCGTGGAGCATCAGCTTGGTGGAACCCGCGATGGTGCCGTCCGCAAGCCGCGAGAAGCCCTCCTCGTCGATGTAGAGGTCCCGGCCCCAGAGCCGATAGTGACCCGGGCTCAGCCCCGCCGCGGGGATGGCGTCGGAGATCAGGCACAGCCGCTCGTACCCCACCGCCCTGAGCAGCAGCTTCACGCAGGCCGGATGGACGTGCAGCAGGTCGCCGATGAACTCGCAGGTCACCCGCTCGTCGGTCAGGTAGGCCCCCAGCGCGCCGGGCTCCCGGTGGTGCAGGCCGCGCATCGCGTTATACGTATGCGTGGCCAGGCGCACGCCGGCGTCGATCCCCGCCAACGTCTCCTCGTACGTCGCATCCGTATGGGCACCGGCCACCGTGACCCCGTTCCGGGCGAGGTAGCGGATCAGGTCCAGGGCGCCGGGAAGCTCCGGTGCCAGCGAGATGCGCCGCACCGTGCCGCCGCCCGCGGCCAGAAGCCGCTCCGCCTCGCTCACCGACGGCGTCCGCAGGTTCTCGAGGTGCATCGCGCCGGGCCGCCTGGGGCTCAGGTACGGTCCCTCCAGGTGCAGGCCCAGGATGGCGGCGCCATCGTACGCCACCCCCGTCGCCGCGCGCACGCGCCCGGCCAGGGACTCCAGGTCCGCCAGCGGATAGGCTGAGGCGCTCGGCAGGAAGCCCGTCACGCCGAAGGCGGCGAGGTAGCGCCCCAGGGCCTGCAGCCCCTCCACCCCGGCGGGCTCGACGGGCCAGCCGCCCGCCCCGTGGATGTGGAGGTCGATCATGCCCGGGATCAGGTGGCAATCCGGCAGGTCCACACGCTCCACGCCCTCGAGGCTGGCCGGGACCGGCCCCGCCCCGACCGCGGCGATCCGGCCGCCATCCACCAGCACGTAGCCGTCCACCAGGCCGCGCTCAGCATGGATGCGCGGGCACGTGAAGAGCATCATCCGCCCGTCACCTCCGCATGCAGTTCATCCAGCAGCTCCAGGGCCACCTCGACCAGCCGCTCGCCGGAGCCGGGTGCGCTGGGTGCGGAGAGCGCCTCGTACCCGCCCCGGTTGAAGGCATCCCGGTCCGGCAGGTAGCCGCAATAGCCGTTGCCATAGCCCGCCACCAGCGTCGCCGCGAAGGGTGAGCGGGCCTGAATCGCACGCCCCAGGGCAGAGAAGGGCTCGCCCGCCATGCTCACCAGGGCCACGTCGCCGATGGCCAGCGCCTGCACCTCGCAGTCCAGCGCGGCGGGCACCCCCTGGGTGGCGTAGCGCAGCGTGATCTCGGCGCCCTGAAGCGCCGTCTGCGCCACCCGAATCTCGGCGTGTGGTGCCCCTGCGGCCTCCAGTTCCGCCAGGCGCGCCCGGGCCGCTTCCACCTGGCGGGCGGCCTCCGCCGGCGGGGGAACAGGCCGGGGCTCCAGCCGCACCACGCGGCTGCGCACCCCCAGGCGGCGAACCGGGCCGCTCGGTACCAGCCGCCCCAGCGCAGAGAGCGCCGCACCGGCCAGCAGCCGCCCATGCCGCTCCACCTCGGCGAAGGACTGCTCCCGCCGGGTGAAGCGGGCGCTCACGTCGCCGGCGCACCCCTGGGCGAAGCCGACCCACGCGCCGCCGCCCAGGGCCCGCTGCAGCGCCGCCACGGCGGCCCCGGGCCAGTCGGCGGTGATCAGCAGGTTCTCCGGCCCCATCACCGTCGGGTGGCAGCCGTAGTTGAGCAGCACCGCCTTCGGCCGCCCCTCCTCCAAAAAGGCGAGCAACCGCAGCGTCGGGTCGAAGGGCAGGTCAGGATCCGTGCGGTTCTTGCCCAACCCCGCCACCGGCTCCACCGCCCACGCCGGCTCCACCGGCGCCAGGCGGCGCGTCGCCTGCAGCAGGCTGCCGGCCAGTTGGAGCGGCAGCCACGCCATGTACTCGGGCGGCGCCGGGATGCCGCTGGCCGGCGAGGGCGAAGGCCCGGAGTGCGTGTGAGAGGCGAGCAGCATCACCCGCTCCGGCGGAATGCCGGTGAGGGCGGCCACGCGGGCCCGCACGTCCTCCACCAGCGGCCGTTCCAGGTGCAGGATGTCGCAGGTGATAATCCCCAAGCGCTGACCTTCAGCCTCCAGAACCAGGGAACGAACGAAAAGGGGGTCGTGAACCCCCTCGGCCGGCCCGGTGCGGGCCGCGTATCCCCCCAAGCCGCACGGGATGGGCGGCGTGATGAGATCGCAGTGGTGCCCGGCTCGCATGAGCCCGACCTCCCCTTTACAGCCCCTTCTTCGCGAGAAGGTCAATGAAGTTGTTCTTCGGGTCGCTGGGCATCATGCGCCCGGTGAGCTGATAGCCCCGGCTCACGATCTCCCGGTAGATCGCGGCGTCCTCCGGGGTGACGGCGCAGGTCCGGGTGACCATCACGAACTTGGTGCCGGGGATTGGCGCCTGGTTGCCCACGTTGATCTCCTGGGGCTTCAGGCCGCCGTCCAGGAGCGCCTTGGCGTCAGACGGGAACTTGGCGATGATGAAAATGCGCTCCTTCTCCGCCTCGGGCGAGGCGCAGTAGGCCAGCGTGTCGGCCACCGACAGCACCGAGGTCTTCACACCCCGTGCGGCGGCGGGCAGCATCATCTTCTGGATGGGATCCTGGGCCACCTTGTCGTTGCACACGATCATGTGATCTGCAGCCAGATGGCTCGCCCAGGTGACCGTGACCTGACCATGGATCAGGCGGTTGTCGATCCGCATATGGACCACGGGCATACGTATCTCTCCTCCCCAGTATGGATCTCGTCACTCCCGGCCGAGCATGGCGGCCAGGCGCACCGCACCGGATGCCCCGGCCTCGACGGCCGTCGCCGCCAGCTGCGCCAGGTCCTGGATCTCCCGCATGGCCAGCACCTCAAGCAGCATGGGCAGGTTGGCTCCGCAGACCACGTCGACGCCGGGCCGCAGGAGGTACGCGGACGTGTTGGCCGGACTGCCGCCGAACAGGTCGGCGAGGATCAGGACCCCCTGACCCTGGTCCACGCTGGCCACCGCGCGCTCCATCTTCTCCCGGAACTCGTCCATCTCCTGCGCAGGCTCCAGTTCCAGGACGGCGACGGCCGGCTGCGGCCCTGCGATCATCTCCGCTGCCTGCAGGAGCCCCGTGGCCAGCGGACCGTGGCTGATGAGGACGATACCGATCACCCACCTCTCCCCCCTTTCCAGCGCGGGGCGGGGGCAACCGCCCCCGCCCCTCCGCTTCACTGCGTTACAGGATGCCGAGGTAGCTGCACACGAACGCCAGAACGGTGAGCCACAGCAGGACCTTGATCGGCGACTGCTTCCGGCCCTTCAGCAGCCAGTAAGCGAAGGCGACGATGAGCAGCGGGATCATGTAGGGCAGGATCGCGTCGAGGGCGGGCTGCAGCTCGATAACCTTCTCGGCCATCTCGCCTTCCACGGTGACCTGCTTCACGAACTTGATCGGGGTCGTCACCTTCGCCATGATGGACGGGACGAAGCCGCCCACCACGATCAGGCCCATGATCGTCGCGCCTTCGGTGATCTTGTCCAGCGCGCCGCCGGCCACGGTGGTGACCAGGTTCACGCCCTGGTTATAGCCCCAGTAGAACTGCGGGAACTTCAGGGCGAACCAGCACAGGCCGAAGATGAACATGATCAGCGGGCCGGCCATGCTGCCTTCCATCGCCAGCGAGGCGGCCAGGACGGCCACCATCGGCCGGAGCAGGATCGCCTGAATCGTGTCGCCGATGCCGGCGAACGGGCCCATCAGGGCGACCTTCAGGCTGTCGCCCACCTCGCCCTGCCCCTTCTCCTCGAGGGCGCAGGTGGCCCCGAAGATGATGGGGGAGCCGACCGCCGGGTTGGTGTTGTAGAACACCATGTGGCGCTGCATGTTGGCGATGAGCTCTTCCTTGGTCTTGGACACCCGCTGCAGAATCGGCAGGATCGACCACATGTAGCCCAGCGCCTGCATGCGCTCGTAGTTCCAGGACCACTGCAGGGTCAGGTTGTGCCGCCAGGCGGCCTTCCGCAGGTCCGCCTTGGTCACAGGGCCGTACTCCGGCAGGATCTCGCTCTTCTCAACCTGCTCGTTAGCCATTCGCGCGCACCTCCTTCAGGTTGATGTAGAGGACGCCGATGGCCACAGCGGCCAGGGCGATGCCGATCATCGGCACGTTCAGGTAGGCGAAGAGGACGTAGCCGATGAGTGCGAACGGCCAGTACTTCTTCAGCGGCATCATGGTCAGCAGCAGGGCGAAGCCCAGGGCCGGCAGGATCGCGCCGGTCACCTTGATGGCCTGCATGAGCTTCTCAGGCATGCCGTTGATGGCGGCCTGCACGGGGCCGGCGCCCAGCCAGACGGCCAGGAAGACCGGGATGAAGCGGGTGAGGCCCCACGGCAGCTGGCCGAGCAGGTGCCACCAGGTGACGGCCTTCACGTCGCCCCGGGCGACGGCGCGGTCGGCACCGTGGATGAACAGCGTCGTGGTGGCACGGCCGAGCACATCCAGCTGCGTCATGAGGAGCGCAGCCGGCACGGCAATGGCCAGACCGCCCTCCAGGCCGACACCAGGCAGGGCGCCGAAGGCCGTGCCCAGGATCGCGCCGGTCATGAAGTCAGGGATTGTTGCACCACCATAAGTCCACATCCCCAGCGACATCAGGGTGAGGGTCGCACCAATCGTCAGGCCCAGCTTTACATCTCCCACGATCAGACCAGTGACTGCACCCACAATCAGCGACTCGTGCCAGAAGCAGCTGGCGCCCAGGTTCATGACAACGGCCACATACGCGATGAGCGCCAGAAGCAGGGCAGTTCCGATGCCATACGACAACGCCATACACCTCCGAACCGAGTTTGGTCAGATCTGCGTTTCGGGTGCCGGGCGGATGCCGCCATCCCCTCCTTTCCCTGGCTCTGCCCGGCCGCTGCCTGAACTGTGGTGCAACGGGGCCGGAAAACGGCCCCGTAAACTGGTCCCACTCCTACCCTAGAGTCGTGGTCTATACCATGTTTGGTTAGGTACTTCACTATCCCGCGCTGGAAATTCCTCCTCGAATACGCTAATTCTCCAAATACTATCCCAACGGATCATCCAGTCTGCCACCAGGGTGCCAAGGTAGCTAGTGGCAGTTGACCGGAGCACACATTATGTGACCTTGAACTGCAGACGGGCATAGGATGCAGTGTACCGGTACGCCCAAAGGAGGTCGCGACGGCTTGAAGGACCACGACTTCGTGATTCAGACCCCCGTGGTGGTCAACTCCAACACCGCGCAGGTGCTGGTGGTTTCCGAGATCCCGCTCACGCCTCCCGCCTTCAAGATCGACGAGATCCACAAGCTCATCGAGATCGATGACTGCGCCGCCGTCTGCGACAAGGTGATCATCAACGGCCGGCTCATCAAAAACATCACGTATAAGACCGCCAAGAGCTGGGACCACAAAGGCGGCCTCAACCGGGTCTGCGGCGACGTGCGCCACTGCACCGTGGAGATCCCGTTCCACCTGTTCATCGACATCCCCGGCAGCCGCGACGGCGACATGTGCGAGATCGAGGACGCGATTGTCGCGGGCGAGTTCGACAAGCTCACCGACCGCAACCACGACGGCACCTTCTCCAAGCTGCTGGAGAAGTCGGTGATCAAGGTCCGGGCCAAGGTGGTGCGGCGGAAGTGGCTGAAGGTGAACGCGCACGACGTCACGCCCAGACGGCTCCGCTGCCCGGACGAGTCGGAAGTCCAGACCGTGCCCGGGCTCGACATCCCCGAAGAGGAGCACGAGAAGGCCTTCGGCGCCGGAAAGGAATGGTGATGAAAAGCGGGCGAGGGGTTCGTCCCTCGCCCTCCTATACTATTTGAACTCGAGTTGTGAGATGCCCATCTGTGCCATCATGAGGCTGTCGCCCAGCGCCTTGCCCTCGTAGGGATGCAGGGTAATGGCGATGCGAACGCGCTGGACCCCTTCCAGCGGGATCTCAAACGGCACCGCGTCCGACTTGGTGGTCAGGTCCGGACTGGTGTAGATCACCCGGTTCAGTTCGTTCAGCACGACCATCCGGCCCACCCGGCGCTCGCCCTCCTGCCCGAAGTAGTGCATGGGCACGAAGAGCCTGCCCGTCATGCGGGTCACCCCGGGCGGCAGGTCGTAGTCGGTCCAGACCTGGCCGGTTACGCCCCGCTTCTCCTCCGCGTTGCCTCCGGGGGCCACAAGCGAGACCAGCACCGCCTCGGGCATCTCGGCGCCCTGGAGGCTCAGGACCCGCTCCTTGAAGTACCGGACGCTGAAGCTGCCGTCGGCCTGCGTGGTCAGGTTCGCCCAGACCTCGGGCAGTTCGCCCGGAAGCGCGCCCACGTAGACCGTGCCGGTCTCGTTCTCCCACTCCACCGGCCGGCCCAGGGCCTCTGCGAGGAAGCGCAGCGGCACGTACACCCTCCCCTCGTAGATGAAGCCTTCCTCCCCTTTCTTCGGCGACCGTTCCACACCGTCCAACACGTACCGCAGCGGCCGGAAGTACACCGTGATCTGCTGCCCCACCGCTGCGGCCCCGGCCACCGCACCGCCGAAGAGCAGGGCGGCGGCAACGAAGCCGGCGGCGAAACCCCACAGGAACCGCTTTTGCATGGGTATGAACGACCCCCTCCCGATCCGAATTCCGTTACAGGAATTCGTGCGGAAGGGGGCGTTTCCTGTCCGGTTCCGGCCCGTCAGGAGCCGTCAAGCACCCGCACCTCGCCCACGCTCACCTGCGCGCCGGCGCCGGCATACGCGGAGACCTTCACGCGGGAGTCGCCGCCGTGGCGGCCATACGCGCCGGCCCGGGGCGGTTCGGCCAGGCTTCCCGGCAGCCGCGCCTCCAGCCGGCGCACCCGCTCCTCCAGCGCGCCCAGTCGCTCCTCCAGGGCGGCCAGCCGCTCTGCGCGCCTGCCTTCCTGATCTCGCTTCCCCTCGTGTGGAGCCGGTCGCCCGCCCCGCCCGTCCCCGTGTGACTCAGGCTGTTCCGAATGCCACAGCGGACGCCGCTCCGGCCTGTCCGAGCGCCAGTGGCGGTCGTCCGGCCGCCGTCCCGGGTGCACCCGCAGCCGGGCGGAGGAGTCGAACCGCCCCTGCACGTCGGGGCGGAAGACGAACATGTCGCCGTGCGTGACATACATGGCACGCCCACCTCGCCTGCACCAGCCTATTCGCGGCGAGGCGGGCGCGTGCGTCGGCATCAGCGGCAGGCGAGGGCCAGCGTCGACCGGACCCGACGGATCACCTCGTCGGTGAACTCCGTGGTGCGGGCGGTTCCGCCCAGGTCGGCGGTGCGAACCCCCGCCGCCACCGCCTCCAGGCAGGCGTCCTGGATGGCCTGGCCCACCCGCTGGTAGTCCGGGTTCGGCATCTGCCGCAGCAGGGCCCCGGCGGCCAGGTGCATCGCCATAGGGTTGGCCACGTTCTTCCCCTGCAGGCTCGGCGCGGTGCCGTGGGGCGCCTCGGCCATGACCACCTGCGGCTGAAGGTCGTCGTCAAAGGCAATCAGCAGCGACTCGGAACCGGCGATGGAACCGTAGAGCGCCAGCACCAGGTCCGAGAGGATGTCGCCATCCCGGTTCAGGCAGGGCACCACCAGCGGCCGGCTCGCCCGCCCGATCAGCAGGGCGTAGGCAGCATCGATCAGCTGCGGGTCGTACGGCACGTCCGGGTGCCGCCGGGCGGCCTCGTCCATGGCCTCCTTGAGCAGGCCTTCGTAGGTGGGGGAAACCGTCCACTTGGGGCCGCCGAAGACCACGCCGCCCATCTGGCGGGCCAGGCGGAACGCAAACTCGGCGGCGGCCCGGCAGTTGCGGGCGGAGATATAGGTCGTGCGGTAGGCGCGCTCCTCGTCGCCCTCGCCCTCCCGCCACTCCTTCGCCTCGTACGCGTCTTCCGTCGCCATGCGCACCACGGCGATGGGCGCCTGGATACCCCCGATGGTCTCCACGCCCGGCAGGGCCCGGCCGACGCGCAGGATCACGGTGCCGTTGATCTCCTTGCGCAGGATGGCGTTGGGCGAGCCCACGTCGCCCCGACCCTCGGGGGTGATGGTGGCCGCCTTCAGGCCGTACCCGGCCTCCCGCATCGCAGCGGCAGCCTCGTAGACCACCCGGTTCGCGGTGGCCCGCCGGTTTTCCAGGCTCAGGTCGTAGCGCACCAGGTGCAGCGGGAGCCCGATCACGTCGGGGCGCAGAACCCTCAGAGCCTCCTCCAGCAGTTCCTGGCCGGTCTGATCTCCTTCGAGTACGACGATGGTCGGCACGTGCGTCATCGACTCCAGCCTCCTTCCTGATGTCCTCCCTCATCCTACCTGCTGGCGGGCCCGCTGTTAAGCCCCTTTTGTTCCACAGATCAGAACGATGTTCTATTTTATCCATTCCCCACAGGAATAGTCGCAACAGTAAACCCCCGTTTGCGTTGCGCAAACGGGGGTTGAGCGGTGCGTTCGTCTCAGGACTGACGGCTCAGGGCCACCGCGATCTGGGCGCCCACCCGGGCGTTGTGCTTGACCAGCGCCAGGTTGGCCTCCAGCGCACGGCCGCCGGTGACCTCCTTCATGCGGGCGAGGAGGTAGGGCGTCACCGCCTTGCCCGTGATTCCTTCGGCCGCCATGGCCGACAGGGCCTCCTCGATGTGCCGCTCCAGCTCGGCCGGGTCCAGGGCGTCAGCCTCGGGAATGGGGTTGACCACCAGCACGCCGCCCGGGATGTTCGTCCGCCGCCGCGCCCGGATGATCGCCGCCGCCTCCTCGGGGGTATCCACCCGGGCGTCCACGCCGAAGCCGGCGTCGCGGGTGTAGAAGCCGGGGAACCGGTCCGTCTGGTACCCCAGCACCGTGACCCCCAGGGTCTCCAGCACCTCCAGGGTCGCCCCGATGTCCAGCACCGACTTGGCACCGGCGCAGACCACCGTGATCTCCGTCCGGCCCAGCACCGTCAGGTCGGCGGAGACGTCCCACACCTGCTCCGCGCGGCCCGGCGCGCCCCGGTGGACGCCGCCGATGCCGCCGGTCACGAACACGTCGATGCCCGCCGCCCGGGCGATCGTGGCGGTGGACGCCACGGTGGTGGCCCCGAGCTGCTTGCGGGCCAGTACTATCGGCATGTCCCGCAGCGACACCTTCACGGCCTCGGGCGAGGTCGCCAGGCGCTCCAGCTCCGCGTCGGAGAGCCCCACCTTGCAGCGCCCGTCGATCAGGGCAATCGTGGCGGGCACCGCGCCCTCCTCCCGGACGATCCGCTCCACGTCGCGGGCCATCGCGAGGTTCTCCGGATACGGCATGCCGTGGCTGATGATGGTGGACTCCAGCGCCACCACCGCTCGGCCCTGTTCCAGCGCTTCCCGGACTTCGGGCGAATAGGACAACAGGTACTTCATCCGCGCTACCTCCTTACTGCTTCCAGGCCCCACCGAACTGCTTCAGACGACACGTTGGAGGTTACCACGACTTCGCCGGCCCGGAGCGGCATCACCCAGTTGATGTGGCCGTCCCGCACCTTCTTGTCCCGCCGCAGGAAGGGCTCCAGGCTCTGCGGGTCCAGGCCCGCCGGCAGCCGCGTGGGCAGCCCCAGCCGTTCCAGGAGACGCTCGAGCCTGAGCTGCAGTTCCCCGTCCCGCAGAATGCCGCTGCGTCTTGCGATGGCAGAGGCCGCCACCATGCCCACGGCCACGCACTCACCGTGGAGCCAGGCGCCGTAGCCGCTGGCTGCCTCCAGGGCGTGACCGACGGTGTGGCCGAAGTTCAGGATCGCCCGCAGCCCCTTCTCCTGCGGGTCCGCGGCGACGACCTCGGCCTTGATGCGGCAGCTCCGCTCCACGATCTGCTCCAGCACGCCCGGGGCGTGCCCGAGCACGTTGCCCACCTGGACCTCCACGTACTTGAGGAACTCCTCGTCGCGAATGACGCCGTACTTCACCACTTCGGCCATGCCGGCGGCAAGCTCGCGCCGGGGCAGCGTCCTGAGCGCGCCCACGTCCGCCACCACCAGCGCGGGCTGGTGGAAAGCGCCCACCAGGTTCTTCCCCTGGGGCAAGTCGATGCCGGTCTTTCCGCCCACGGCCGAGTCCACCTGTGCGAGCAGGGTGGTGGGCACCTGCACGAAGGGGATGCCCCGCAGGTACGTGGCCGCCACAAAGCCGGCCAGGTCGCCCACCACCCCGCCCCCCAGCGCCACGATGGCGCTGGACCGCTCCAGCTCTGCCTTGACGCAGCTGGTATAGAGGCTGAACGCGTGCGAAAGCGACTTGGAAGCCTCGCCGGCGCCCACCGTCGCCCGGCTGGTCTTGATCCCCGCGGCCTCGAGCACGTCGCGCACCAGGTCACCATACAGCGGCGCCACGTTTGCATCGGTCACCAGCAGCGCTCGGCGCGCCTCGGGCAGCCGGCTGCGCACCAGGCGCCCCAGCTCCCTGAGCAGCCCATCCCCGATGTAGATGGGGTAGCGCTGCTCGCCGAGTTCGACCCACACCTCTTTCACCAGCGCCGCCCTCCTTTCAGGTAGGTTGTCCACGCAGGATGTTCATGATTTCGGCCACGATCTCGTGCAGCGAACGGTTCTCGGTACTCACGCGCACGTGCGCCGCCGCGGCGTACGCCGCTTGCCGCGCCTCCGCCAGGTCCCGCAGCCGGCCGAGCGGGTCCGGCCCCGCCAGCAGGGGCCTCTGGGCGATGCCCTGTGCGAGGGCCCGGCGGAAAAGCGTCTCCGGCGGGGCGTCCAACCAGACGACCAGGCCGCCCTGCCGCAGGGCCTCACGGCTTTCGGCCCACAGCACGGCGCCGCCGCCAGTGGCGATCACCTGCCCGTCGCGGGCCGCCACCCGTCGGATGACCTCGGCCTCCCGCCGGCGGAAGCCCTCTTCCCCCTCCTCCGCGAAGATGGCGGGAATGGGGCGGCCGGCTTCCGCCTCCACCAGCGCGTCCGTATCGACGAAAGGCCGGCCCAGCCTCTCGGCCAGAAGCCGGCCCACTGCAGACTTGCCAGAGCCCATCAGCCCGATCAGGACGATGTTCACCCTTGCACCCCCGCCGCGGACTCACCGCTGGGCGACCCGCCCGAGGTAGCCCCGGTAGTTCCGCAGGGCCTCATCCAGCGAGTCGCCGCCGAACTTCTCCGCCACGAAGCGGGCCAGCTCGAACGCCGTGACGCACTCCGCGATCACCGCCGCCGCGGGCACGGCGCACGTGTCCGAGCGCTCGATGCCCGCCACCGCCTCGACGTGGGTGTCGATCTCCACCGACCGCAGTGGCTTGTAGAGCGTGGCAATCGGCTTGAAGGCCACCCGGACCACCAGGTCCATGCCGTTGGTCATGCCCCCCTCCAGACCGCCTGCGCGGTTGGAGTGGCGGAAGTATCCCCGCCCGGGGCTCCAGCCGATCTCGTCGTGCACCTGCGAACCCCGGCGGCGGGCGGCGGCAAAGCCGTCGCCGATCTCGACGCCCTTGGCAGCCTGGATGGAGAGCAACGCCGCACCCAGGGCCCCGTCGAGCCGCCGGTCGTAGTGGACGTGGCTTCCCAGCCCCGGCGGCAGGCCGGTGGCGACCACCTCGACCACGCCGCCCAGGGAATCGCCGTCCCTCCTGGCGGCGTCGATCTCGGCCACCATGCGGGCCGAGGCCTCCGGGTCGGCGCACCGCACCGGGCTTGCCTCCGCCCGGGCCACCAGTTCGTCCAGCGGCAGGCCCTCGGTGCCAGCTGCCTCCACGGGCCCGATGGAGCGTACGTGGCCCGCCACCCGGATACCGAAGGGCGCCAGGAACTGCTTCGCCAGGGAGCCGGCCGCCACCCGCGCGGCGGTCTCCCGGGCCGACGCCCGCTCCAGCACGTTGCGCAGGTCGGCGTGGTCGTACTTGAGCGCCCCGGCCAGGTCTGCGTGGCCCGGCCGGGGGCGGGTGCGCACCTTCTGGGCCGCCCGCACATCAGAGTACGCCTCCACCGGCGTGGGCGACATGACCTCCGTCCAGTTCGCCCAGTCCCGGTTCGGCACCAGCAACGCCACCGGGCTGCCCAGGGTCCGGCCGTGGCGGATGCCCGACAGCACCTCCACCCGGTCCTGCTCGATCTTCATCCGGCCGCCCCGTCCGTAACCGGACTGGCGCCGGGCCAGGTCCCGGTCGATCGCGGTCAGGTCCACCGGCACGCCCGCAGGAAGTCCTTCCACAATGGTGACCAGGGCGCGCCCGTGCGACTCTCCCGCCGTCAGGTAACGCAGCATATCGGGCACGCCCCTTTCTCTCTGTCCGCGTCTTTCCCATCCGGTTCCCCGGCGCAGGGAGAGCGCAGCACCTCAACCGGCGTACCAGGCCCAGATCTGGCTGCCCCACAGCAGGGTTACCAGCCCGCCCAGGGCGAGGAACGGCCCGAACGGCAGGTGCCCCTTGCGCCCGACCTTGCCCGTGGCCAGCAGCACGCCGGCCACCAGCCCGCCCAGCACGAAGGCGAAGAACAGGGCCATGGCCACCCACTTCAGGCCCAGGAAGAGGCCCATCACCAGGGCGAGCTTCACGTCACCCATCCCCATGCCGCCGGGCACCAGGACGGCCAGCAGGTAGAAGAAGGCGAAGGCCGCCGCACCCCCGCCCAGCGCGGAGAGCCACGACTTGTCGCCGTAGGGCGCCAGCAGCATCACCAGGAGCCAGGCCACCAGGCCGAACAGGACCAGCTCGTTGGGGATGATGCGGTCCTGCAGGTCGACGAAGGCGGCCACCAGGAGGATGGCAACGAACAGCAGCTGGTGCCAGAAGTACGGCGTGAGGGGGTGCGTCAGGCCCAGCAGCGCCACGGCCAGCCCGGTCACGCCGACCAGGGCCCACCCGGCCCACGGCGGTGCCGGCTGGGGAAGCCAGCGGACGGAGAGCCGGGCCCCCAGGTATCCGAGCACTCCGCCGAGGCCCGCGCCGACGGCTCCGCCCAGCGCCGGCGCCAGCGTCGCCGCGCCGCTCATGACGCCGCCTCCAGGGCGGCCAGCGCCGCCGCCCGCATGACCTCCACCGGCCCCCTCCGGCCGAACCAGTACTCCCAGGAGCACGCGCCCTGGTGCACCAGCATGGAAAGGCCGTTGATGGTGAGGAGCCCCCGCTCCCGCGCCTCCCGCAGCAGCCGGGTCTCCAGCGGCCGGTAGATCGTATCGTACACCACTGCGCCCGGGGGCAACAGGGAGACGTCGTCCAGGGGCGTGTGGTCGACATCGGGCGCCATCCCCACGGGCGTGCAGTTCACCACGAGTCCGGCCTCGGAGAGGGCCTCCCGCGCCTCCTGCGACCCCACGTCGGCCACGGCGGCCACCACAGGCTGGTGGGCGCGGGCCAGGTCGGCCAGCAGGAACTCGGCCCGGGCCCGGGTGCGGTTGATGATGGTGATCTTCGCCGCACCGGCCATCGCCAGGTGCAGCGCCACCGCCCGTGCGGCGCCGCCCGCGCCCAGGAGGACGACGTGGCGCCCGGCCACGCGGACGCCCCGCTCCTCCAGGCTGATGAGGAAGCCCCACCCGTCGGTGTTGTACCCGATCAGACGGCCGCCCCGGTTGACGATGGTGTTGACCGCGCCGACCTGGCGGGCCGTGGGGGCGACCTCGTCCAAATAGGCCATGACGGCCTCTTTGTGGGGGATGGTGACGTTGACGCCCAGCAGCCCCAGCGTCCGGATGCCGGCCACGGCCTGGGCCAGCTGCTCCGGCGGCACGTCGAACGCGCCGTACATGGCGTACATCCCCTGTGCGACGAACGCCGCGTTGTGCATGGCGGGCGAGGCGGAGTGCCGGACGGGATGGCCCAGAACGCCCAGGATCCGCCCCGGCCCCAGGTTAGCCGACCGACCCTGCGTCAACTCCGACCCCCCTTTCTCCGGCCCAGCCGACACAGCGCTACTTCTCGGCCTGCACGCCCTGCCGCTGGAGGTAGCTCAGTACACGTCGCTCGATGATCCGCACCAGCCGGGTGCCGATGAACTCGTAGCGGTCGATGGGCACCACGAGGATGGTGTACGCTCCGGCCCGGTTGCCGCCGAGGATGTCGGTGAAGAGCTGGTCGCCCACCACCACGGTCTCCCGGGGCTCCACACCCAGCAGGCGCATCGCGTCGACGAACCCCTTCACCCGGGGCTTGATGGCGTGGCAGATGCACGGAACCCCCGCCCGGGCAGCGAACTCACGCACCCGCATGCCGCCGTTGTTGGAGACGATGCACAGCTTCATGCCGTGCGCCCGCACCTCTTCCAGCCACTCGAGCAGGGCCGGGCTCGGTACGGAATCGTCCCACCGCGCCAGGGTGTTGTCGAGGTCCAGCAGGAGCGCCCGCTTGCCCATCCGGCGCAGCTTGTCCAGGTCAATCTCGAATATGGACTTGCGGTACTCGGCAGGTCGCAGGCGCCGCAACGGCTACACCTCCAGGCTCAGGGGAACATTTTACCACAGGTGTAACCATCCGGGCTAGGGGGCGGCGGCGCCGGCCGAGCCTGCCGCTTCCGGCTGCCGCAGGATGCTGTCGACCGGGCCCACGGACCAGCCGTCGCCGTCCCGGACCCAGGTCTGCCGCACCACGCCGCTGACGACCCGCCCGTCCTGGAACTCCAGCCGTTCCCACACCAAGGCTGTGCCCTCGCGCCGGTACCAGGTCAGGAGCAGCGCGTCGTACCGGGTGAGCCCCGCCCGGCAATGGCTGCGAGGATCTTGCGCAGACGAATGGTGTGTCACCCCAGTCTGGCTCGTATATATGTGATTAATCCTAGCATAACCTTCTTAGTACGAAAGGAGTATTTGGTTGCAAAAACTTCCCAATCCCACGCAATGGCGCACGGTGGGGCCCGACGCCCACCGGACCTTCGCACCGCCGTGGCCCTTTCCGCCTCCTGGACCCCCCAGGCGGTGCGCTGCCCCGGCGCGCTCGCGGCGCTGACCCGCCGCTCCCGCCGGCCCGTCCAACCCCAGCGCTCGCCCATGGGTGCCCCAGGACGCGACAAAGGCCCGGCGCAACCTACCTCCGGGCCTGGTCAGGATCTAGCTTTCGTACCCCTCTTCAAACAGCTCACGGCAGAGTTTCATCACCGCCCGCTTCTCAATCCGGCTCACGTAGCTCCGCGAGATGCCCAGCATCCGGGCGATCTCCCGCTGGGTCTTGCGGGCGCCGCCGGATATACCGTAGCGCAGTTCCAGAACCTGGCGCTCCTTCCCCCCGAGCTTCTTCAGCTTCTCCCGCAGCTTCGACTCGTCCAGCCGCTTGCCCACCAGCTCGGGCACGACGTCGGGGTCTGACCCGAGCACGTCGATCAGGGTGATCTCGTTTCCCTCCCGATCGACGCCGATGGGGTCGTAGAGCGAGACCTCGCCCCGCACCCGCTTGAGGCTGCGGAGGTGCATGAGGATCTCGTTTTCAATACAGCGCGCCGCATATGTAGCCAGTCTCGTGCCCTTGTCGGGCTTGTAGGTGCCAATGGCCTTGATGAGGCCCACGGTGCCGATGGAGATGAGATCGTCCACGTCCTCGCCGGTGTTGTCGAACTTCTTCACAATATGGGCGACGAGCCGGAGGTTGCGCTCGATCAGCACGGCCCGGGCCTCCTCGTCGCCGTTCTGCAGCCGGGACAGGTACTTGGCCTCCTCTTCCTCGTTCAGGGGCTGCGGAAACGTGCTGTTGTTGGCCACGAACCCGGCCAGCAGCAGCATGCTGCGGACGATGGCGGCCGCTAGGGGCTCCAGCATGGAGAGCACCGCGATCCCTCCCCTCCTGTGGGGGATAGCCTATGCGCCCGCGGCTTGACCGGTTCCTCCGGCGCCGGCTCAGGCCGCCGCGTTCTGGCATCCCCCTGTCACCGGGTCGGAGGGGGGAGCAGCCCGAGGACAGTCCTTCCGGCCTTGCCGAACTGCAGGAATGGTTGAGGGGGAAGGCCCTGCCTGCCCTGCGGCTGCGGGTGGAACCCACGGACCTCGAAAGCCTGAGTCCCGTGGAAAGCCACCTCGGGGGGCCGCCCTTCTGGCCGGAGGACGAGCCCTGGCCGGTGTGCGGGCAGTGCGACCGTCCCCTGACCTTCGTCGGCCAGGTCCGGCTCGACGGCGAGGGAGCTCCGCGAGTGGGCCGGGCGAAGCTGCTCACGTTCCACTACTGCTTCCACTGCCTCCCCTGCGATGCGGACGAGGCGTCCGCGTACCGCCTGCGCCTGTATGACGACATCGACGCAGTCAGGCAGTCGCAACGCCCCCGCCCCGATGCCGACGATCCTGACCATACCCGATGGGCTCCCGTGCCGTGCCGGATCACCTTCGAACCGGTGCGTTCCGTGCCGCACTGGTACGATGCCGAACCGGAACTCGCCGGCCTCGATCGGGGTGCCGACCCATGGGAGACGTACCTCGCTGCCGCCCGGGCCGTCGCACCCGCTCCCAACGTGGAGAGCAGGCTGGGCGGGTACCCCGACTGGGTCCAGCGCTCGGACTGGCCCTCGTGCCCGGAATGCGGCCGGCGAATGCACCTGATCTGGCAGCTGGACTCGGAGCCGGAGGCCAGGATCATGTGGGGCGACACCGGGCGGGTCTACGTCTTCGCCTGTCCGCTGTCCTGCAGCGAACACGCCCTGGCGCTGGTGATGCAGTGCTGCTAGGAAGCCGGAAGCCCCGCCGCCACAACAAGGCGACGGGGCTGTTCCTTTGCCACTCGCTCCTCACGACACGCCCGCCGGCGGGTTCAGCAGGTCGCGCGGGGTGATGATACCCAGCAACTCCTCGTCCTCACGGCCGCTTTCCGTGATCAGGATGGCCTCCAGCGACGCGCTGCGCTTCCCCCTCGCCGGCGAGAACAGTTCCACCGCGTCGTACCAGGTGGCATCCCGGGCCACGAACGCAACGCGCCGCCCTCCGTACTCGTCGTGCCGCAGGACGTCGCCCACCGTGACCCCGCCGAAGTCGATGCCACCGTTCTGCACCGAGTCGGCCAGCCACTGGGCCACGCAGCGGGAGGTGAGCAGCCCTGCGAACCGGCGGTCCCGGAAGACGGGGAACTGGGTGTAGTGGTACTTGCGGATCCACCGCAGGGGTTTCTGAATGGGGTCGTCCCACCCCAGCCGCCGGACCTCCCGCTGGAAGAGCGGGTAGACCCGCGGCGGATCGATGATGATATCGGCCAGCCGCTCGATGGCCTCGACCACCTCCGGGCGGGGGTCGGCGATGATGCGGGCGGGGAACTCCCTGTCGTGCACGATGGCGTTGCGCAGTGCGCCGAACTCCTTCAAGTCGTCGGCGTAGCGCCGGACCACGCTGTAGCGCTTGGCCGCCTGGTCTACCACGCTGGCGAAGCCGAAGCGGGAGCGGTCGATGTCCAGCAGGCTGCGCAGGTGGTCGTCGATGCGGTTGTATGCCCGTAGGAACCTTTCAGCCGTCACTGCGCCTCACCTCACCTGAGAGGTACGGCGCTCCAGGAAAGAATTCCTACCGGGGTGGGTGGGCCGGGGCCGGCACCGGTTCACGGCCCGCCTGCCGTTGTGCGCACCTGCGCCATGAAGCCGTCTTCAGCGGTAACCGGGAACCGCTCCGAAGCATACTCCCACTTGCTCTCGACGATCACCTGCCCATCGCGCAGGGCGAACCGCCAGGGTTCCGCGACGCCAATCCAGTTCCCAGACCCATCGGTCACTGCGCGCAGGAACAGAACATAACGCCCGCCCGACGGCATCTCCTTGAACCCTCTGAACTCCGCGGGTTCCCCGCCCCTCGACGCCAGAGAACTGGCCTCCGTAACCAGAATTGTGTCCGGCGCCGACCCTTTCAGGATTTCTTCGACCGCAAACTGGTAGTCGACCCCAGTGATCTCAAGGGACGGGTGAGGCTTTTCGGGATCCCAGGGGTCTCGGGCCAGATTGCGTGTGCCGGCCACCCCTTGTACGGTTCCGACGGCAATCAGCTCCGCCTGCTGCGCCAGTTCCTCCAGCGTCCCCAGCACAAGGTAGTCCCCCTCGGCGCCGGCAACTGCCGCAGGCTCGGGTCTGCCCCATGGAGGCGTCCGGCTCCATGCCGCGTAGCCCACGCACCCGATGACCAACACAGCCAGCGCCAACACAGCGGTAGCCCAGCGCTTCACAGAACACCCCTCCGCGATCTCGGCAATCATATTGCGACGCCGCTCCTACGGGCGAAGTCCCGTGCCCGTGACTCCGCCGCGAGTCGTCGCAACATATCGACGGTGTTGTGCCCCGCAGGGGATTCAGCGAAGGCAACGATTTGCCGAGGTCGCGCACACCCGAGTGTGCCTCCGGCCAGACACACGCGAACAGCGTGGCCACAGGAAGCGTCCTGTACGGCCACGCTGTCTCCGCCGCCCCTTACACTGCCCCTGGCGGCGCATCGGGCCTGTTCGCCTTCACTGGTGCTGAGCAGCACCCTGTGCACATCGGGTCGCGGGTGGTCACGAGACCCGAAGCCAGTCGCCGCAAGGCAATGCCGGAACGTGGCTCACAGCCCGGGCAAGGCCCCGGCGCCCGTGAGCACCACTCAACCCGAACAGGCAGGATGGGCCCGAGCAGCGCCAGCCAACCCGAACAGGCCCCATGGGGCGGCGCGCTACTCCACCACCGCCACCGGGTCGCCCGCCTCCACCGACCCCTGCCGCTCCAGGCGCCAGGACTTCTTCTCATCCAGGTTCGTGAACACCACCGTCGTGGCGAGCGAGGGGACGTCGCCCTGAATCGCGGTGAGGTCCACCTCCATCAGCGGCTGCCCCGCGGTCACCTTCGCCCCCTCGGTTACCAGGATGCGGAAGCCCTTGCCCTGGAGTTTCACCGTGTCGATGCCGATGTGAACCAGCACCTCCAGGCCGCCGGACGTGCGGATGCCCACGGCGTGGCCCGTCGGGAAGAGGTTCACCACCTCCCCGTCCACAGGGCTCACCACCTGTGCGGCGGACAAGATCTCGGGGAAGACGCAGAAGCCGTCGCCCATCATCTTCTCCGCGAACACCGGGTCCGGCACCTCGGTGATGGGCTTCACCTCACCCTTCATGGGCGCCACTACCTTGAGCGGCTGCTTCCTGCCGAACAGACCGAATACCACCTGAAATCGCCTCCTACATCAGCCGCTTGATCGGTTCCTTACGACGATTCCTTTCAGTCCCGCAGCACGCAGACGAGAGTCCCGCAAAGAGCGAGTGTATCACAAACATGATGGACGCTGCGAGAGCCTGTGCGCGCCACTCCTTTCGCCTCAGCTTCGTGCCAGTAGTCTGCCCAAGTGCCTAACCAGCCTGAGGCGATTTGCATACCGTGATGGCGAATCGCTCGCCCGCCGCTTCCCGGTGGGCGCAAGATAGGGGGAGGAACGGCACATGCCCATGCGCAGACTGCGGCTGGTGAGGCTGCTCGCCGCCTTGCTCGTGGCGACAGTGCTGGCGGGATGCGGCAGGGGGACAACCCAGCCGAACGACAAGGTGACCGTCCGGTTCACCGAGGTGATCCACTCCATCTTCTACGCCCCGCAGTACGTGGCCCAGGCCAAGGGCTTCTTTGAAGAGGAAGGGCTCGAGGTGGTCGCCTCCACGGCCCAGGGCTCGGACCGCGGCGTGGCCGCGCTGCTGGCGGGCACAGCCGACATCGCCATGGTCGGGCCCGAGACAACCGTCTTCGTCTACAACCAGGACTCGCCCGTGAAGGTGAAGCTCTTCGCCCAGCTCACGGCGCGCGACGGCTCGTTCCTGCTGGCGCGGGAGAAGCCCGAGGGCGAGTTTGCGTGGACCGACGTCAAGGGCAAGTCCATCATCGGATGGCGGCCGGGCTCCATGCCCCAGCTGGTGGCTGAGGCGATCCTGCGGCGGCACGGCCTGGACCCCGACAACGACCTGGAGTACATCGACAACCTGGCGGCAACCGCCATGGTGGGCGCCTTCCTGAGCGGTCAGGGGGACTACATACAGGTCTTTGAACCTTCCGTCAGCCAACTGGTTCAGGAAGGGCACGCCTACCTGGTCTCCTACCTCGGGGCCGATTACGGGCCCATGCCGTACACCGGCTTCGTGGCCACCGACAGGTTCATCGCCGAGAACCCCGACGTCATCCAGCGCTACACCAACGCCATCTACCGGGCGATCCGGTACGTCTACGAGACCGACCCGAAGGTCGTAGCCGAGGAGGTAGCCCAGTTCTTCGAAGGGACCGACGTCGACCTCCTGGCCGCCTCGATCCAGCGCTACCGGGACGAGGGGGGCTGGGTGCAGACCCCGGTGATGAACCCCGCAGACTACGACGCCCTCCAGGATCTGATGATTGAGGGCGGCGTGCTCGAACCCCACCAGCGTGCCCCCTTTGACGCCATCGCCACCAACCAGTTCGCCCAGGAGGCGGTGAGGCGCTGACATGAGCCGTCCCCGCATCGCGCTGGAGGAGGTCTGGCTCACCTACCTCACCCCTCGGGGCGCCGTACCGGCGCTGGCCGGGGTGAACCTCGAAGTCTACCCGGGGGAGTTCGTCTCCATCGTCGGCCCCAGCGGTTCCGGCAAGTCGACGATTCTCTCGCTCATCGCCGGGATCCTTGCGCCCACCGCCGGCCGCGTGCTCCTGGACGGGGAACCTGTCACCGGTCCCTCCCAGCGGGTCGGCTATATGCTCCAGCGCGACTATCTCTTCGAATGGCGCACGGTCCAGGAGAACTGCCTCATCGGGCCCGAGGTGCAGGGGCAGGACCTGGGGCGGGCGCGGGAGCGGGTGACGCGACTCCTGGCGAAGACGGGGCTCTCAGCCTTCGCCGACGCCTACCCGGACCAACTCTCCGGCGGCATGCGCCAGCGGGCGGCCCTGGTGCGGACGCTCGCCATCGACCCCGACATCCTGCTCCTCGACGAGCCCTTCTCCGCACTTGACTTCCAGACGAAGCTGATGCTCGCCGACGAGATGTGGAGCCTCCTGAGGGCGGAGCGGAAGACCGCCCTTCTCGTCACCCACGACATCTCGGAGGCGATCTCCATGTCCGACCGGGTGATGGTGCTCTCCCAGCGGCCCGGGCGGGTGAAGTCGGTTCGCGAGATCACCTTCGCCGGCCCCGAGCGACCCCTGCCGTTCAAGGCGCGGAGCGCCCCCGAGTACAGCGGCTATTTCCAGCGCATCTGGGCCGAGCTGGACCAGCCGGGGAGGTGAGCAGTGGTGCACGTCCCTCAGGAGGCACTGGTCGCCGCCTACCGCCGGCAGCAGCGGCGCCGCCGCGCCACCGTCGCCGCCGCCCAGGTCGCCCTCCTCGCCGCCGTCCTGGTTCTCTGGGAGCTGGCGGCGGGCCGCCACTGGGTCAACCCCATGCGGACCAGCCGCCCCCCGGCGGTCGGGCAGACGCTGACCCAGATGATCGCCTCGGGCTCGCTCTGGCTGCACCTGGGCGTAACGCTGCGGGAGACGCTGGTCGGGTTTGCCGTTGGGATGGCGCTGGGGCTGGGCGTGGCCGTGGTCCTCTGGTGGTGGCCCGCCCTGGCCGAGGTGCTGGATCCTTACCTGGTGGTGCTCAACGCCCTGCCCAAGATCGCCCTGGGGCCGATCTTCTACATCTGGCTCGGTCACGAGCGCTCGGTCTACGGCATGGCCGTGGCGATCTCGGTGATCGTCACCGTCGTCATGCTCCACGCGGGCTTCGGTGAGGTGGAGGCGAATCAGATCCTCGTCATGCGCACCTTCGGCGCCACGAAGGGGCAGATCCTGCGGAAGGTGGTCATCCCCGCGTCCCTTCCCACCCTGATGGCGGCCCTGAAGGTCAACATCGGCCTCACGCTGGTGGGCGTGATCGTCGGCGAGTTCATCTCCGCCCGGGCGGGCCTGGGGTACCTGATCATCTACGGGGGCCAGGTGTTCCAGATGCAGCTGGTGATGACCTCCGTGGTCATCCTGGCCCTGATCTCGGCCCTGCTTTACCTCGCCGTGACGTGGGCGGAACGGGTGGTCTCCCGGCTGCTCCACCTGCCGCCGCGGCGGTGACGGCCCCGGCCAGGGCACTTTCGGAAGCGCCGCAGGCAGGAGAACCCATCCGCACCGTGGAATATAGCGGAATGTAGCAGGTTTGGAAATGCTGGGAGCCAGAGGGCGGAGCCGCATCGGCTCCGCCCTCTGATTGAGATAGGAGGGCCGGTGTTTGAGCCGCAGCAAGCGATCCCGTCAGGTCCGGCGCCGAGCCGTGTTGATCTGCTGCACAGGCCTCTGCGCCTGGCTCGCACTCTGGTGGACCGGCAAGGCAAGCCTCTGGCCCAACCTGGCCGTGGCCGGAGCGGTGGGCCTGCTCCTGCTGGTCAACGTCCTCTACCGGCCGTCCCGCCACCGCAGGGCAGTGGAGGCCGGCGCCGTCGCAGCGGATGAACCCCACGGCAGGGGGGCGGGGAACGCCGCAGAGCGCCCGTCCCGGCCCAACGCGGTGCGCCTCGACTACAACACGCTCCTGGACGAGGAACCGGCGCCGCCGGCGCTCCACGCAGTGCCTCGGGTGCAGGACGGGAGCGCAGAACACCGCGGGCCAGGTCACGAGTACGGGTCCGGGCGCCTGCCGCCTCCCGTGCCCCCGCCCCTGTTCGGCCGCCCCGGATCCCGTCCCATCGTGGCGGGGATGGAGCATACGGTGGGCCGTGCGCGGGCCGGCGGGGCAGTGGAAGACCCCGAGTCGCCCGGGGAGACGGGAGAGGCGCGGTCAGAGCACGAGGTCGCCGCTGCCGCGGCCCCGGAGCTCACCACGCCGGTTCAACATGTGCCGGAGCCCCAGCCGGTTCCGGCCGATTCCGGGGCCACGGCGTTCCCGTCCCCGACTCCTGAGCCCGCGCCTTCGCCGGCCCCGGCCTCTCCGGAGGCCGGGCGCTTCACCCCCGTGTCCGCGTTACCGGCCAGCCACGCTGCGGCCGAGGAGCCTTCGCCCACAGCCGGGCCGCAGGCGCCCCAAGGGCCCACGGCCGCTACCCTCCCCGCGCTCACGGAGGCGGAGCGGCGCTCCCTGGGGCTTGAGGATCCGCCAGCCCGGCAGGCCGGGGCGGCCGCCCCGGCCGAGCCGGCGGCCCCGGCGCAACCCACCGGTGCGGCGCCGTCCCGTGACTACGTCCTGCCCCCGATCGACCTCCTGCCCCTGCCCGCCAGTGAGCGGGGACTCTCGGAAGACGAGGTCCTGGAGCGCGCACTGCTGCTGGAGCGGACCCTCGCCAGCTTCGGCGTGGAGGCCAAGGTGGTGGACTTCTCCTTCGGCCCTGCGGTGACGCGCTATGAGCTGCAGCCCGCGCCGGGCGTGCGGGTGAACAAGTTCACCGCCCTGGCAGACGACATCGCTCTGGCGCTGGCGGCCGTCGACGTGCGGGTGGAGGCACCCATCCCCGGGAAGTCGGCGGTGGGCATCGAGGTGCCCAATAAGGAGCGGCTGGCCGTGCCGCTCAGGGAGGTGCTGGAGTCGCCCGAGTTCCGGCAGAGCCCGTCGAAGCTCACCGTCGCCTTCGGCAAGGACAACTCCGGCCACCCGGTGGTCGGCGACCTGGCCCGCATGCCCCACCTCCTGATCGCCGGCGCCACCGGGTCGGGCAAGTCGGTGTGCATGAACACCATCATCTGCTCGCTGCTCTTCAAGGCCCGGCCCGACGAGGTCAAGATGCTGATGATCGACCCGAAGATGGTGGAACTCTCGATCTACGACGGCATCCCGCACCTGATCGCACCGGTCGTCACCGACGTCCGCAAGGCGGCCGGGTACCTCAAGGGCGCCGTACACGAGATGGAGGCCCGCTACGAGCTTTTCGCCGCCGCGGGCGTGCGCAACATCGAGCAGTACAACCGGCAGGTGGCCGAACAGGCCGCGGCCGACCCCGCCCAGGCTCCGAAGCCCCTGCCCTACATCGTCATCTTCATCGACGAGCTGGCCGACCTGATGATGGCCGCCCCGGCGGACGTGGAAGACGCCATCTGCCGCCTGGCCCAGATGGCCCGCGCCTGCGGCATCCACCTGGTCATCGCCACCCAGTCGCCGCGGGTCGACGTGATCACCGGCCTGATCAAGGCGAACATCCCGTCCCGCATCGCCTTTGCGGTCTCGTCCCAGGTGGACTCCCGCGTGATCCTCGACGCCGCGGGCGCCGAGCGGCTGCTCGGGCGGGGGGACATGCTCTACCACCCGTCCGGCCTGTCCAAGCCCCTGCGGGCCCAGGGCGCGTACATCAGCGAGACGTCCGTGGAAGAGCTGGTCCGGTTCGTGAAGCAGCAGGGGCGCCCCGAGTACACGGCGGTGGAGGTGCCCGTCGAGAACGGGAACGGAAACCGGAAGGGCAACAAGAACGGCTCCGGTGACTCCCCGGCCCCCACCGCGGTGGACGAGGCCCTGCCGGAGGCGGCCCGCATCATCATCGAGCACGGACAGGCCTCCGTATCGCTGCTGCAGCGCCGCCTCCGGTGCAACTACACGAAGGCGGCCCGCATCATCGACGAGCTGGAGGCGATGGGGCTGGTGGGGCCCCACCAGGGCTCCAAGCCCCGGGAGGTGCTGGCCACCATGGAGACCTGGCAGCAGCTCTTCGGCTCCCGGTCGGGACAGGAAGCCGGCCGGTCTGAGCGGTGCGGGGAGACGAAGAACGAGTCGCCCGAGGTGGACGCCGAGTAGCGCCGGTCGCCCGGGCCCCGGCCCGGGCGGCCCGCTCAAGGACGAGTGGAGGGATCCGCGCATGGCCCATCGCACGATGCGAGTCACCACCCCCAAGCAGCTGGAGGCCGCCTTGGCCATCCGGCGCAAGGTCTTCATCGAGGAGCAGAAGGTCCCGCCCGAGGAGGAGATGGACGGCCTGGACGAGTCCGCCGCCCACGTGCTCGCCCTCGACCCCGACGGGCGTCCCGTGGCCACGGGCCGCCTCATCCCCTACGGCCACCGGACGGGCAAGCTGCAGCGCATCGCCGTGCTGGCAGAGGTCCGGGGCCAGGGCTACGGGCGGGCGGTGGTGGAGGCGCTGGAGGAGATCGGGCGGGCCATGGGGTTTACCCGCTTCGTCCTCGGCGCCCAGACCCACGCCGAGGCGTTCTACCGGAAGCTGGGGTACCGGACCACCTCCCCGGAGGTGTTCCTGGATGCCGGCATCCCGCACGTTCATATGGAAAAAGTGCTGGCAGAGTAGCAGAAGACCTGGCGATCCCCGTGGGGACGCCAGGTCTTGCCTGTGAACGGGGGGTTACTCCCCCATCAGCAGCTTCGCGTACGGCGAGTCGATGGGGATGACGATGGTCGGCTTGCCGTTCAGCGTCGTCTTGTACGACTCGAGGGTGCGGTAGAAGGCGTAGAACTCCGGGTCGGCGCCGTAGGCCTCGTTGTAGATGCGGGCGGCCTCCGCCTCGCCCTCCGCCTCGATTTCGGCGGCCCGGCGGCGGGCCTCGGAGATGATGAGGGTCGCCTCCTTATCCGTACGTGCCCGGATGTTGGCCGCCTGCTCGTCGCCCTGCGAGAGGTAGTCCTGGGCGATCTTCGACCGCTCCGACTTCATGCGGTTGAACACCGACTCCAGGTTCTGCTCCGGCAGGTCGGTGCGCTTCAGGCGCACGTCGTGCACCGTGATGCCGTAGTCGGCCACCAGGTCGTTGACCATTGCGGTGACCTGCGCGTTCAGGTCGCCCCGGGCGGACTCGCCCTCCGAGATGATCTCGCCGAACTTCAGCCGGCCGAGCACGCCGCGCACCGTGGAGTAGACGGCGGCGTCGATACGCTGTTCGGCCCGGCTCGTGGTCTGGGTGTTCTGGACAAACTTCAGCGGATCCGTGATCTGCCACACGGTGTAGTAGTCCACGATGATGGGTTTCTGATCGGCCGTCAGCACGTCGGCCGGGTTGCTGTCATAGATCATGCGCTGCTTGGGCAGCGTCTGCACCGACTGGAGCAGCGGGATCTTGAACGTGGGCCCCGCCTCGGTCTGGATGCGCTGCACCACGCCGGTCCAGGAGCGGACGACCAGGTACTCGTCCTCCCGCACGAAGATGATCTGGCTCAGCGCGCCGAAGACCAGGGCGATCGCCGCGATCCAGATCAGGAGTCGCTTCACGTCACCGGGCTGGACGTTCAGCCTCAGTTCGATGGGCTCGCGGTTGGGGTTCACTGGCCGTCACCTCCTCCCCGCACGATGGGCAGGTACTTGATCGTGCCCTCAGACGAGTCCACGATCACGATGTCGGCGCCGGGCAGGATGGCCTCCAGCGTCTCCAGCACCAGCCGCTGGCGGGTCACGGTCGGGTTCGCCTTGTACGCGTCGTAGATCGCCTTGTACTGGGCCACTTCGGCAAGCGCCTGGTTGATGCGGGCCTGCTTGTTGGCCTCGGCCTGCTCCAGCAGCTGCTGGGCCTCGGCGCGGGCCGCCGGGATGCGCTCCGCCTCGTACTTGCCCGCCTCGTTGATCTTGGTCTGCTGGGCCTCCCGGGCGTCGGTCACCGCCTTGAACTCGGCCGCCACCTGCTCCGGCGGCTCCACGTCCTGCAGCTTCACGTCGATGATCTGGATGCCGGTGCCGTACGTCTCCATCAGGTCGACCAGCTGCCGCTCGACCTCTTCCTGAATTTCAAACTTTCCGGTGGTGATGGCCACGTCCAGGCCGGTGGTGCCCATCACGGAGCGGAGCGAGGCCGCCGTCGCGTTCCGGAGCAGGCGCTCGGGGTCATCCGTCGCAAACAGGTACTTCTCGATGTCCCGCACGCGCCACTCCACCAGCAGGTCCGCCCAGATCAGGTTCTCGTCGCCGGTGATCATCAGCGCCTCGTCCTCTATCAGCTGGACCCTTCCGTTCTCCTCGCGGAAGCCGAACTGCAGTTCCTGCGTCTGCTTCGTCGGCACCACGATGGCCTTCTCCAGCGGCCAGGGGAGCTTGGTGTGGACGCCCTTCTCCACCTGCCGGGTGGCCCGTCCCATCGTGAGCACGAGGGCAGACTCGTGCTCCCCGACGCGGAACCAGGTCGTCAGGGCCAGGTCGGCCACCAGGGCCACGAGGAGCACCCCGAGCAGCGTCCGCCGTATCACTCGCACACGTTCAACCTCCCTTGTTCACACCTTGACTGTTGCCAAGTGCAGCGTCCGTGTAGAAGACGCGCCCATCCTATGAGAAGTTCGGTGGGGCCGACACTTCTTTGGTCCAGCTCCGCGGTCGGACCCTTCTGTGCACCGAACCGCGGGCGGCGGTGCGGCGGGCATACTAGCGTGCGGGGGTGAGCTGATGCTGCGCGGCGACGTGGACCGATTCTACCGGGCCCTGCGCCGGGAGTATCCCGACCCGCCGCCCGGGCCCGTCAAGCGGCTCGACCACGTGCGCGAGATCGCATCGTACTACGCCGGGCTGACCCAGGAGGAGCGCTACCTCATGCTCGCCTGGGCAAGAAAAGAGGAGAACGGCATCGGGATGATTCCCCTCGCGCTCTCCGCCATCCCCTTTTTCGGCCTCATCGTGAGCTCCCGGCTGCAGGAACTGCTCAGCCAGGTCCCCATCTGGCAGATCTTCCTCTTCTGGCTGCTCTTCGCCTCGCTGGTTCTGCTCAGCTTCTACGTCCACCAGAGCCAGAAGGCCTACACGGCGTTGCACATTACCCTGCTGGAACAGCTCATCGAGCAGGAGAACAACCGCCGGCGCCTGGCGGCCGCCCAGCCTCAGCTGGCGATGCAGGCCACGCCGCCTGCCGAAGAGCCCCGCCTCATGCTGCCGCCGGAGCCGGGCATCACGTCGGAGCACCACTAGAAGGCCGGCAACTCCTCGCCGGACAGCACGCGCCGCTGCACCTCCACCACGGCCTCGGGCCGGATGCGGGCCCGCAGCAGCGCGGCCAGGGCCTGGTCGCTGCCCCGGGTGAGCAGAACCGCCTCCGTGTCACCTCCCGTGGGCCCGCTGCGGCGCCTGAGCGGCAGGATCTTCAGGCCGGGCGGGACCAGCGGCGCCCCGCCGTCCCACACCGTGGCGTCGATCGCACCCCGCAGGAGCAGCGACAGCGACTGGGCGTAGGAGATCTCCACCATCTCCACGGCTCTGCCCTGGCACTCCTCCAGGGTCAGCCGCATGTGGTCGTGGGAGGTGGGGTCGACGCCGACGCGCATGCCGTCGGCGATGCCGTCGAACCCTTCCCGCACCAGCAACACGTGCTCGCCCACGCTGCTGCCCGGGCCGAAGGAGAAGACCAGCTGCAGGTCGCCCGCCCCGGACTCCGCCTCCCAGGCCATGCGGGAGGCCACGGCGAAGTCGCACCGGCCCGTGCGCAGAAGCTGGATGCGGCTCCGCCCTCCCCGCACCTGCGCCAGCACCAGGGGGATCTCCGCCTGGGCGAAAGCGCGGGTGAGGCCCGTGGCGAGGCCGATGAAATGGAGGGAGTAGGCCACCGGCATCACACCGATGACGGTGGCCAGGCCGGCGCGCGCCATCAGCCGGGCATAGTCGAGCTTCGTGATGAACGACCCCAGGCTGCCCCGGCGCTCCAGCTCCACAGCCCCCTCGTCGGTGAGGAGCTTCAGGGCCGCCTGCACGGTGCCGCGGCCCGTGCCGAACTCGGCGGCCAGCTCCCCGACCGACGCAAGGCGGTCGCCCACCCGGTGGGCCGCCAGTCGCCGGGCCAGCTCTTCCGCCACCGAACCGTACCGGTGAAGCACCGGCTCACCTCCTCCTCCACGGAGCGCCCCCTGTCTGCCGGGGAACCCTGGTCTATCGAGGCACCGCGCCCGAGTCAACGCCCTTATTGTAACAGACCGCGACCGGACACGGTTCGCGCTGAATCCAGTCATACACGGTTGCATACCAAAGGAGGAACTCCTCCGCCAGGGGGCGAAACCTGCCAGCGAAATTGGGATCATGCGCCGGGACGCGCTCGTACCGTAGAGGTGGACTTGTGCCCAATCGTACAGCTTCCTGTACGCTTTCTCCCCCACCCTTCGCAACCGTCCGTGTCGCCCACACCGGCCACCGGGACCTGTCGTTGCAGAACGAAGAGAGGAAGTGGCGTGACGATGGCTGATCCGCAGATCCTCGCCCGTGAACTCACCCACCTGCTGGGTGAAGGGCGCGTCTTCACGGACCCGGACGAGCTCGTCAAACGCACCGTCGACACCTGGCCGCTGCGCCTGGTCCAGCGGGTGGTGGGTGCCGCGCCCGTCCTGCCGCGCCTGGTGCTCCGCCCCCGGTCCACGGCGGAGGTGTCGCGGGCCCTGGCGTACCTGAGCGAGCGGCGCATCCCGGTTGTTCCCTTCGGCGGCGGCTCCGGGGTGACCGGCGGGGCAATCCCCCCGGCCGACGCGGTCGTGCTCGACGTCGGCGCGATGAACCAGATCCTCGCGCTGGATGCCGAGAACATGACCGTCACGGTTCAGCCCGGGGTCCTGCTGGGCGACCTCGAGGCCTGGGTGAACGAGCGGGGCTTCATCACCGGCCACTACCCCCAGTCGATCGACGTGGCCCAGGTGGGCGGGCTGGTCGCCACCTTCAGCGCCGGGCAGTTCTCCACCAAGTACGGCAACATCGAGGACATGGTGGCGGGGCTCGAGGCCGTGCTGCCCTCCGGCGAGGTGGTGCGCATCCAGTACGTGCCCCGCCGGGCCGTCGGCCCCGACCTCAGGCAGCTCTGGATCGGCTCCGAGGGCGCCTTCGGCGTGATCACCGAGGTCACGCTGAAGCTCTTCCCGAAGCCGGCGGAGCGCTGGATGCAGGCGTATGCCGTCCCCTCGATGCGGGCCGGCCTGGCGATCATCCAGCGGTTCATGCAGGCCGGCTGGAAGCCCGCCGTAGTCCGCCTCATCGACTTCATCGAGGCCGCCCGGCTGCTGCAGGACACGATGCCGGGCGAGGAAGCCCTGCTGATCCTGCTTTCCGAGGGCCCTGCCGGCTACCCCGCCGTGGAGGGTACCGCCATCGACGCGATCGTGCGCGCCGGCGGCGGCCGCCCCATGGGGGAGCGGCCGGTGGAGCTCTGGCTGGAGCGGCGCAACGACGTGCACGAGTTCGATCAGTACATCAACATGGGCGTCATCGTCGACACCATCGAGGTGGCCGCCCCCTGGACCCGCATCGCCGACATCTACGAAAAGGTAACCACCCGGCTGAAGGCAGAGGTCCCCGAACTGATCATCATCATGGGCCACTCCTCCCACAGCTACATCCAGGGCACCAACCTCTACTTCATCTTCGGCGCCCAGCCGCCGCGGGACCCCGCCGAGGTGGAGCGGGTGTACTGGTCGGTCTGGGAGCGGGTGATGGCCATCACCCGGGAATGCGGCGGAACGATCTGCCACCACCACGGCATCGGCAAGCTGCGGGCCCGCTGGGTGCCGGAGGAGCTGGGCAGCGCGTACCCGCTGCTCCAGCGGCTGAAGCGGGCGCTGGACCCCGAGGGCGTGATGAACCCCGGGACGCTGCTGCCGCTCGAATAGACGCGACGCGCACTTCCATCACTCCTGTTTCCTGACGGCTTCCTGCGCCCCCGAGGAGGGATGTGGCATGACCGTGTATCCCTTCAGCGCCGCGGGCCGCACGGTGGCCCTGCAGCGCCTGGCCGAGGAGACGTTCGACCTGCTGGTCATCGGCGGCGGCATCACCGGTGCGGGAATCGCCCGCGACGCCGCCCTGCGCGGCCTCCGCGTGGCCCTGGTGGAGAAGGACGACTTCGGCCACGGCACCTCCAGCCGCTCCTCCAAACTCGTGCACGGCGGACTGCGCTACCTCCAGTACGGCGAGGTCAGGCTGGTGCGGGAATCGGCCCGTGAGCGGGCCGTGCTCCGGCGCATCGCCCCCCACTTGGTGCACCCGCTGCCCTTCATCTTCCCCCTGTTCCGGGGCGACAGCACGGCGTTCTACCGGGCCGGCCTCATCCTGTACGATCGCCTGGCCGGGGTGACGCCCGCGGAACAGCACCGCATGCTCGATGCGGCCGCGGTCCGGGAGTGGGCGCCCGGGCTGCGGGACCCCCTCACGGGGGGCATCATCTACGGCGAGTACATCACCGACGACGCCCGCCTGACGATGGAGAACGCCCGCTCGGCCGCCGAGTTCGGCGCGGCCGTGGCGAACCATGTGCGCGTCACCGGCTTCCGGTTCGACCGCGAACGGGTGACGGGCGTCACGCTCACAGACGCCCTCTCGGGCGAGACCCTCGCCGCCTCGGCCCGGGTGGTGGTAAACGCCACTGGCCCGTGGGCCGAGCAGACGCTCTCCGCCGGCTCCCTGCAGGCGCCCAAGCACCTGCTGCTCAGCAAGGGCATCCACCTCCTCTTCCCCGCCCGGCGCCTCCCGCTGGCAGGGGCCGTCACCCTGCGGCTGCCTGACGGCACGATGGGCTTTGCCATCCCCCGCTGGGACTACGTCTACGTGGGCACCACGGACGTGCAGTACGCGGGCAGCCTCGACGCGCCGGACTCGGACCCGGCCGCCGTCCAGCACCTGCTGCACCTCGTCCAGGAGTGCTTCCCCGAGGCGGGTCTCACGGCCGGCGACGTGATCTCCACCTGGGCCGGCGTGCGCCCGCTCATCGCCCAGGAGGGGAAGGCGCCCCGCGACACCTCCCGCCACGACGAGGTCTGGCGCATCCGGCCGGGGCTCATCACCATCGCCGGAGGCAAGCTGACGACCTACCGACAGATGGCCAACCGTGTGATGGCGCACGTGGCCCGCGAGCTCGGCCGGAGCCTTGCCGACAGCCGGCAGACCGCCTCGGTGCCGCTGCCCGGGGCTGACCTCAACGGCGTCCGGTTCTCCGACTTCCGCGATCAGATGTTTGCGCGCTACGATGCGGCCGGGGTCCCGGCGCGGGCCACCGACCGGATCGCCTGGCTCTACGGCAAGGGCATGGCGACCCTGCTGCAGTACGGCGCGGAGGACCCCGCCTGGCTCGAACCCCTGTCCCCGGAAACGCCGGCCCTGCGGGGCGAGGTGCGCCTCGCGGTGGAGCAGGAGATGGCGCTGACGCTGTCCGACTTCATGGACCGCCGGTCGGCCCTGCTCCTGTTCAGCGACGACCAGGGAGAGGCCGCCGCCGTCGAGGCTGCCCGGGTGATGGGCGACCTGCTGGGCTGGAGCGAGGAGCGGCGTGCGGCGGAGCTGGCCGCCTATCGGAAGGTCGTCCGGCGCCACCGGCTCAGCCGGGAACCGGCGGGTGTACACACGGCGTAGCGGCAACGCCGGGGGCCCGCCGGCACAGCCGCGTGCAGGGAGTTGCCCGCTCTGCGCCGAACCCCCCTGACATGAAGCCACTCGAGCAACTGGCCAACGAGATCATCACATGCGAACGGTGCCCCCGCCTCCGCGCCTACTGCGCCGAGGTGGGGTGCACGCGCGTCCGCCGCTATCGCGACCAGGCGTACTGGGCCCGCCCCGTCCCCGGCTTCGGCGACCCCGACGCCCGCCTCTTCATCCTGGGGCTCGCGCCCGGGGCCCACGGCGCCAACCGCACGGGGCGCATGTTCACGGGCGACGACTCCGGCCGCTGGCTGTACGGCGCCCTCTTCGAGTCCGGGTTCGCCAATCAGCCCCATTCAGTGAGCCGCGACGACGGCTTGCAGCTGACGGGCGCCTACATCGCCAACGTCGTCCGCTGTGCCCCGCCCGAGAACAGGCCCACCGCCGCCGAGGTGGCCGCCTGCCTGCCGTACCTGGAGGCGGAACTGAGGCTGCTTCCCCAGGTGCAGGTGGTGCTGGTGCTGGGCCGGATCGCCTTCGACGCCTACGTACGCCTCCGGCGCGCCCAGGGATACGACCTGGGGCGGCCCACCTTCGCCCACGGCGCCGAGTACCACACGCCGGGCCTGCCCGTGCTGCTGTGCAGCTACCATCCGAGCCGGCAAAACACAAACACCGGGGTGTTGACCCCGGCGATGTGGAGCGCCATCTTTGAGCGGGCGCGGGCGCTGGTGGAGGATCCGACTGCGACTGGGCGCTAACCGAGGGTAGTGTCCAGCAGCATCATGATCACGAAGCCCAGCAGGATCATGTACGTGGCCGTACGCTCGTTGCCCCGCTCGTGCGTCTCGGGAATGATCTCGTCGCTGATCACGAAGAGCATCGCACCCGCGGCGAAGGCCAGGGCCCACGGCAGGACCGGGTTGGCCAGCGTGACCGCGGCCACGCCCAGCAGCCCGCCCACGGGCTCCACCAGGCCGGTGAGGAGCGTGATCAGGAAGATCTGGCCCGACTTGTAGCGCTCGGCCAGGAGGGCCAGCGCCACGGCCATGCCCTCGGGGATGTTCTGCAGGCCGATACCGGTGGCCAGGCTCAGGCCGCTGCCCAGGTCGCCGCTGCCCACGCCGACGCCCACGGCCAGGCCCTCGGGGAAGTTGTGGATGGTGATGGCGATGATAAAGAGCCAGATGCGCTGCAGCGACGAGGTAGCCGCGCCGCCTTCAGGACCCTTGATGAAGTGCTGGTGGGGCGAGTAGCGGTCCACCAGGTCGAGGAACAGCCCGCCGAGGAAGAGTCCGGCGCCGGCCACCAGCGCGCCGCGCAGGCCGCCGCCGGCCTTGTCGACGGCCGGGATGATCAGACTGAACACAGTGGCGGCCAGCATGACGCCGGCGGCCATGCCCAGCAAACCGTCGTAGACACGGGACGATACCTTGCGGGCCACAAGGGCCGGAATCGCCCCGAGGACCGTCGCCACACCCGCAACCAGACTGGCCAGAAAACCGAGCAGAATTGGATTCACGTTCAGTAATGCGTTCATAGGTGTACGAACCTCCCGCGTGCATTTTATCATGGGACACACACTGGAGGAACCTCCCCGCCAGACATCCGGCAACATCCATCAGGGCCTCCGGGTGCTCGGTTTCATCGTCCAAACCGCGCCCATCTCCTATGTGCGCCGCCTACTTCCTGCCGGAGCCGTCCTGGTGGCCCTGCGGCACCCCCTCCTTCCCCCGGGGCATAGGATGGACCCGAGGGAGTGAGGCACATGGAAATCGCCGTCGTAAGACCCGGTGAGACGCTCTGGCAGATCGCTCGCCGGTACGGCGTCACCGTTGAGCAAATCGCCACCCTGAACGGGCTGCGTGACCCCAACCGGCTGGTCCCCGGTCTGGCCCTGTTCATCCCGGTGGAGCGCCGGCACGTGGTGCGGCCGGGGGAGACCTTGTGGCGAATCGCACAGCAGTACGGAACGACTGTCGAGGCCATCGCCCGCGAGAACCTGATCACCAACGTGAACCTGATCTACCCCGGCCAGACCCTGGTCATCCCGAGGGGAGATCGGCCGGTGATTGAGGCGAACGCTTACCAGGCCAACCTGGCCACCGGCAACGTGTCGTACACCGCCGAGGCGGCGCCTTACGTAACGTACATCAGCATGTTCAGCGCGGCCGTCACGGAGGACGGCGACGTGGTACCCCCGAACGCGCAGAGGTTCATCGACACGGCTCACCAGGGCGGAGCCGCCACGCTGCTCACCCTCACCAACTTTCGGGGATCGACCTTCAGTTCGGACCTTGCGTCGGCGTTTCTCAACAACCCTGCGGCCGTGCAGCGCGCCATCGACGAGCTGGTGATCATCCTCCGGGTGCAGGGCTACGCCGGCCTCAACGTCGACTTCGAGTACGTCTACCCCAGCGACCGGGAGGCGTACAACAACTTCCTGCGCCGGCTGCAGCCGCGGCTGCACGCGGAGGGCTTCAGCCTCTCCACCGCGATCGCCCCCAAGATCTCGGCCAACCAGGCGGGGCTGCTCTACGAGGCCCACGACTACCCGGTGCACGGCGAGGTCTGCGACTTCGTCGTGATCATGACCTACGAGTGGGGGTACGTCACCGGTCCGCCCATGGCCATCGCGCCGCTGCGACAGGTGCGCCAGGTACTGGACTACGCCGTGAGCGCCATCCCCCGCAACAAGATCCTGATGGGCATTCCCACCTACGGCCGGGACTGGCGTCTCCCCTACCAGCGGGGCGTCACGCGGGCCGAAACCTTCTCCCCGGTCGCCGCCACCAACCGGGCGATCGACATGGGCGTGGCGATCCAGTTCGACCAGGACGCCCAGTCGCCGTTTTATCGATACTGGGATGCCCAAGGCCGCGAGCACATCGTCTGGTTCGAAGACCCACGGAGCCTGCAGGCCAAGTTCGACACCGTGAAGGAGTACGGCCTGCGCGGCGTCTCCTACTGGGTGCTCGGGAACCCGTTCCCACAGAACTTCCCGCTGCTTCGGGATAACTTCCGGGTCCGCCGTCTCCGCTGAACGTGCCCCACCCCCCGGCGCCCCCCAGCACGGGCCGCCCGTCCGACGCTGAACCTTCTCCCGCAGGGCCCCACCCCCACCACGCGTGCCTCTCGCACGGACCATCCCTCTCACGCCCCTCTTCCCCTCACCGGCAGCCCATCCCATCAACGGGCAGGACTGGTGGGGAGATGGATCGTAAAATAGGGGTAGTCCATGCGGAAGGGATGAGCTGTCGTTGCTATACCCACTGCGATTCTCCCCTGTGTTCAAGGAGCGGGTCTGGGGCGGACGCCGCCTGACCCGGTGGTTTCCGGACCTGCCTCCGGGCCCCGTGGGCGAAGCCTGGGTATTGAGCGATCACCCGCAGGGCCGCACACCCATCGCCAACGGTCCTCTGCGCGGCGAGACCATCCACAGCCTCCGCAGGCGCTTCGCCGAAGGAGGGCTCGGCTCGGGCGGAACGGGAGCGAAGTGGTCCGACGAGGCGCTGCTGGGAACCCGTGGCGTGAATCCCCGGACGGGCGAGTTTCCACTGCTGTTCAAGCTGCTGGACGCGCAGGACGACCTGTCGATCCAGGTACATCCGAACGACGACTTCCCCGGGCTGCCCCCCGGTGAACTGGGCAAGAGCGAGATGTGGGTGGTGCTGGACGCCGAACCCGGTGCGCGCATCGTCCACGGCCTGGCCGAGGGAGTCGGGCGCGGGGAACTCGCCGCGGCCATCCGGGAAGGCCGCACGATGGAGGCGATGCGCTCGGTCACCGTACATCCGGGCGACGTGTACTACGTGCCCGCAGGCACCGTCCACGCCCTGGGTGCGGGGCTGCTTGTGGCCGAAATCCAGCAGTCCTCGGACACCACCTACCGGCTGTACGACTATGACCGCCTGGGCCTCGACGGTCGGCCCAGGGAACTGCACGTGGACCAGGCCCTCGCCTGCGCCAGCTACAACCCGCCACCCGCGCCGTCCCGCCTCGGGTCGGACGCACAAACCCGGTGGGAGACCCTCGTCTCTTCACCGTACTTCATCACCGCCCACGGGCGGTGCAGCGGCGAGTGGATCCAGGAGACCGACCCCGGCACGTTCGAGGTGCTGATGATCCTGGAAGGCACTGGTACCATCACCTGGTCGGCGGGGGCAAGCGAGCGGCTCGCCGCGGGGCAGACGTGGCTCGTCCCCGCGGCGCTGGGACGCTATCAGCTCGCGGGAGAGTTCAGCGCCCTCCGGATCCGGGTGCCGTAAGGCTCAAGACTGGCCAACAGACCACGACATACGGGCCCCTAGCCCAATCAGACTGGGTCTATGCGTACGCCCCTGCGCCCTTCCCCGGCGCAGGGGCGTGATGTTTCGCCGGCAACCCCGCCCGTCCGACCGCAAGACCTGGTCTGCCGGCGCCCAGTGCGAACGCAAGCGGCCACCCGACCACCCCACACACAGTGCCCGTTGCCACTGAGGCTGTACGTAGGGACCGGTGGGACCCTCTCCCGTGCAAGGAACACCCGTTGGCGATGGGATATCGCGCACGCCGGCCGTAGTTCCTCCTCCCCGCACCAAGGGCCTGTTCGCTTTCGCTGGTGGCCTCGGTCGTGGCTGGGGAACGGATGGTGAGGGCCTCCGCGTGCATGGCTTTCCCGCCCCATCTCGTCGTTTGTTCGCCCAGGCTGGCGTTCGCTTCCCGGTGCGCAGTGGGTCCTGCCACCGTCAGACCTGCTTCCCAGTCCCGCATTCCTGTTCTCCCTGGCCGGCGCTCCGGGCGGCTCGGCGACCGTTGCAGCCGTGCGCGAAGCACTTGCCTCCCAGTCCCTCAATCGTGTTCGCCCTGGATGGTGCTCCGGAGGGCACGACGACCACCCCAGCCGGGAGTAAGCACCTGCCTCGCAATCCCTCATTCCTGTTCGCCCTGGCTGGCGCCCGGGGGGTTCCGGTCACTAGCAGCGTGCACGAAGCACCTGCCTGCCAGTCCCTCACTCCTGTTCGCCCTGGTTGGCGCCCGGGGGGCCCGGCCACTGGCAGCCGTGCAAGAAGCACCTGCCTGCCAGTCCCTCACTCCTGTTCGCCCTGGCTGGCACCCGGGGGGCCCGGCCGCTGGCAGCCGTGCAAGAAGCACCTGCTTCCAAGTCCGTCACTCCTGTTCGCCCTGGCTGGCACCCGGGGGGCCCGGCCGCTGGCAGCCGTGC
>NZ_JBFNEH010000028.1:0-50490 GCF_040797425.1 Symbiobacterium sp.
AATGGGTTTCCATTGCACGAAGTCCGGGTTATTCACGCGAAACTTGAGCTAGTGGAGGATTTTACAACCGGCCGTAACAGTGGTTCTGGTTGCTCTACGAGCACCCCGGAGCCGTCTGATTCGAGTTGCTGCTCCCCGGCAGCTCCTGCGGATCGCTCGGCCGCCTCTAGGGTTTGCTGTGGCTAGTCATCGGCCCCTGTTTGCCGCGTCCATGGTTGCGCTCTCGCTCCTGGGCGATTCGTTTCCGCATCCCGTCCTTCCGGTCTTCTATCCCGACGCCCGAATCCGCCTGGTTGCGGTGGGATGGCTACTCGGCTTGTGGGGGCTCGTCGGCGGTATCATGGCCCTGGGTATGTTGTTCGACCGGACGCAGGGTTAGCACCCCAAGATGGCCTCGCAAAGGAACTCCACAACATCTTCGTGAAGTACCACGCAGTGGCAACACGGAGATGGGACTGGACTCCGACTAGCATATGAGACAGTGCATCGCCTGCACCGCGAGATGGCCATGAGACGGAGAGGCCGATCGAGCGGGAACTCAACCTGAAGTCCGCCTGCCCCTGCGCGCAGGTCGCCGGACTCCCGACTTGGCGGGTGCACGCGTCTTTCGGGGCCACACGGGTGAAGGGGTGGCCCTGACCCCGACAAGCAAAACAGGCGACGGCGCTCGTCCCCGATCGGAGGGGGAGCGCCGTCGCTTTGCTCTGCTCTAACCCATTGCCCTGTCCCATCCCTTGCTGCCCGGGTCGACCGCAAGCATGGGGCCTTTGTGGTCACGGGTGAACGATAGGAATCGTGAGCGCCAAGGGTCAGGACACTAGTGACAAGTGACAGATTCTATTTTGCGGTGACAGAAACTATTGGACGGTGACAGTTACTATTTGGCGTCCACAAAGGGGATGCCGCCTGTCGCGCACTTCACTCCACCGTCACGCTCTTGGCCAGGTTCCGGGGTTTGTCGACGTCGGTGCCGCGGGCGGTCGCGGCGTAGTACGCCAGCAGCTGCAGCGGCACCGCCGCCAGGGCGGGCATGAGGTACCGGTGCGTACGGGGCAGGGAGAAGAGCCGGTCGCAGTGCCGGGCTGTCTCCTCGTCGCCCTCCTGCGCCAGGCCCAGTACGAAGGCCCCGCGGGCCCGGGTCTCTTGGATGTTGGCCGCCGTCTTCTCCACCAGCGCCGACTGCGTGTTCAGGGCCACCACCGGCACCCCGTCGGTGATCAGGGCCAGCGTGCCGTGCTTCAGCTCGCCCGCCGCGTAGGCCTCGGCGTGGATGTAGCTGATCTCCTTCAGCTTCAGCTGCCCCTCCAGGGCCACCGCGTAGTCCAGGTTCCGGCCGATGAAGAAGACGTGCTCGTGCCGGGCCAGCTCCTGCGCGGCCGCCTTCACCGCCTCCTCCAGGGCCAGCACCTCCTCCATCTGCCCGGGCAGCCGACGCAGGCCTTCGACCAGCGCCGCCGCCTCGGCCGGGTCGATGCGGCCATTCTGCTGCCCCAGCCAGATGGCCAGCAGGGTGAGGACAGCCAGCTGCGTGGTGTAGGCCTTGGTAGAAGCCACCGCGATTTCGGGTCCCGCCCAGGTGTACAGCACCCAGTCCGCCTCGCGGGCCACCGTGGAGCCCACCACGTTGGTCACCGCCAGGATGCGCGCACCCCGGCTCCGGGCCTCCCGCAGCGCCGCCAGCGTGTCGGCGGTTTCACCGGACTGCGAGACCGCGACGAAGAGCGTGCGGTCGTCCACCATGGGCTCCCGGTAACGGTACTCCGAAGCCAGGTCCCACTCGACGGGAATGCGGGCCAGCCGCTCGATCAGGTACTTGCCCACGAGCCCTGCGTTCGCCGCCGTGCCACAGGCGACCACGGCCACCTTGCTGAGCCGCTGTACGTCGGCCGCATTCAGCCCCAGTTCCGGGAGCAGCACCCGGCCCTCCGCCGGGTCCAGCCGGCCCGAGAGCGTGTCGCGCAAAGCGCGTGGCTGCTCGTGGATCTCCTTGAGCATGAAGTGGGCATAGCCGCCCCGCTCGGCCTGGCCGGGATCCCAGTCCACGTGGGTGATCCGGGGCTCCACCGGCTCCCCGGCCACGGTCGTGATGGTGACGCTCTCCCGGGTGAGCACGGCCAGCCACCCCTCCTCCATCACGATCACCCGCCGGGTGTAGGGCAGCAGGGCGGGGATGTCCGAGGCCAGGAAGGTCTCCCCCTCCCCGAGCCCGATCACCAGGGGGGAGGCGACCTTGACGGCCACGATCTTCCCGGGCTCGTCCTGGCAGACCACCGCCAGGGCGTACGCCCCGCGCAGCAGCGGCACCACCCGGCGCACCGCCGCCACCACGTCGCCGTCGTAGTGGGCGGCGATGAGGTGGGGAATCACCTCGGTGTCGGTATCGGAGCGGAACGCATACCCCCGCCCCTGCAGATCCGCCTTCAGCTGGGCGTAGTTCTCGATGATGCCGTTGTGCACCACGGCGAACCGGCCCGACGCGTCCGTGTGGGGGTGGGCATTCTCGTCCGACGGCCGCCCGTGGGTCGCCCAGCGGGTGTGGCCGATGCCCACGTGGCCACCGGCCGGGATCCCGCCCAGAGCGGCCTCCACCTCGCTCAGTCTCCCCTTCCGTTTCACCACCCGGGTCGCGCCCGCCGCGATGACGGCCACACCTGCGGAATCGTATCCCCGGTACTCCAGACGCTTCAGTCCGTCGATCAAGATGGGCAGGGCCTCTCGCCCGCCGACATAGCCAACAATGCCACACATGGCGCTTTTCCTCCTTGAGCAGACGAAAAAGGGCCGTGTCCGCCCAACCCACGGGGGCTCGCCCCGCAGGCCACCGTCTGGACACGGCCAACAGACAACAGGATGCCCGGGACGGTCACTGCCCGTCCGCGGCCTCACCTGGCCCCTTTGTCTCCGGGATCGCTCCCGGCCTTTGTAGAGCCGTTTACGGTCGTGAGCAACCGGGGGTCACCCGCCGAATACTCCGAGATCCCCCACCTCGTCAACTTGCGGCCAACCCGGCCGCAAGTCCAGGCGCTTGCATGGATAGCACGTGTCCCTATGCGCTTTTGCAAACCGCAAGTCGGTGTGTCTGCCTTCCTCCCTCCCTTCTTCCCCAAATGTACGGAGCAGGCAGAAGACCTGTGCGCGCCGGGTGCCGGCGTGCCCGGCGTCCGGCCTTTCTACCCGCCGCCATACAATATGACCGGTTCGACCTGGTACAGGTTCCACGCCTCCAGGTCAGCCCGGCTCACGGGCTCAGACCAGACAAAGCCGTCCAGCTCCGCCGGACGCCCGTCCACTCGCAGCAGCACCGCGTCGACCCCGGGGATTTCGGTGAGCGTGTAGACCAGGCTGGCCATCACGGCGTCAGCCGCTTCCCCGCGCACCGCCTCCACCTCGGGAGAAAGCTCCACCACCGCCACGCCGCCCACCAGGTCGGGGGCACCCGCGGTGGTGCCGGGCGGGAACTCCCCGTAGAACCCCACCTCCAGCGGCGGATGGAGCAGGTGCTCCAGCGCGTCCGCCACCGGGGTGGCGGTGGCCGGCACCTTGATCTGCACCGGCTGCAGGGTCAGGCCGCCGGTCTGATCATCCAGGTAGTACACGGTAAGGAACGTCGTCTCCGCCGCGCCGCCGGAGCGGTCGATGGCAGACCGGCTGGCGGCGGGAGCCCATCCCTGCGCATAGGCCTCAGCCCATGCACCGGCTTCGGCCGCAGCGTCGGTTCCGGCCGCCGCGGCTTCCACCGGCAGGGGCTGCTGGTCCCCAGTCGACTGGGTGGAAGCGGTCTCGCTTTCCTCACCGGCCTGTGCGGGTGAGGCTGCCTCAGCCGACGCCTCCCCCGCCACGCCCGCCTCCGACGCAGGCGCAGCGGCGGGCGCCGGGGCCTGCTCGTCCTTCGTCACCCAGTAGCCCAGCGCCAGGAGGAGGAGTACCCCCAGGAGCACCGGTGCGAGCGGGCTGGCCAGAGCCTGGCGGCCGCCATTCGAACGGCGCGCGCGGCTGCGGGCGCCGCGTTTCACGCGGGCGCCCGTCGCAGAACGTCGTTTCGCCTTGCTCGCCTTACCGGAGTTCAGCGCGGACCACCTCCCCGATGGCCGCGGCCAGGCTGCGGAGCTGGTCCATGTCGGGCCCCTCCAGCATCACCCGGATCAGCGGCTCGGTGCCCGAGGCGCGCACCAGCACGCGGCCACGGCCCGCCAGCGCCGCCTCGGCCTCCGCCACGGCAGCCCGGATGGCCGGGTTCTCCTCCCAGCCCTCCTTGCGACTCACCCGCACGTTCTCCAGCCACTGGGGCAGGCGCTGCCACTGGTTCGCCAGCGCCGAGAGGGGCTGGCCCTCACGGGCGACCACGGAGAGCAGCTGCACGGCGGTGAGGATGCCGTCGCCGGTGGTGGCGAGCGCACCGAAGATCACGTGGCCTGACTGCTCGCCGCCCAGCGTGTAGCCGCCCTTCAGCATCTCCTCCAGCACGTACCGGTCGCCCACCTTGGTCCGCAGCAGGCGGAGGCCGTGTTCGCGGAGGAAGAGTTCCAGGCCCATGTTCGACATCACGGTGGCCACCACGGTATCGCCGGGCAGGAGGCCGCGCCGCTTCAGGTCCAGCGCGCAGATGGACATGATCTGGTCGCCGTCCACCAGCTGGCCCCGCTCGTCCACGGCCATGCAGCGGTCGGCGTCGCCGTCGTGGGCGATGCCCGCGTGCGCCTTGTGCGCCAGCACCGCCTGCTGCAGGGCCTCGGGGTGGGTGGAGCCGCAGCCGTCGTTGATGTTGATGCCGTCCGGCGCGGTGTTGAGCGGAATCACCTCCGCACCCAACCGCCGCAGCACCTCGGGGGCCAGACGGTAGGCGGCGCCATGGCCGCAGTCCACCACCACGCGCATCCCACGGAGCGGGCTCCCGGTGGCCACGAGGTGCTGGATGTAAGCCGCAACCTCAGCCTCGCTGGTGCGGATGGTGCCCAGATCCGCCCCCGTCGGGCGGGGCATCGTATCGGTGGTCGAGCGCACCAGCGCCTCCAGTTCGTCCTCCACGGCGTCGGGCAACTTGTACCCGTCGCGGGAGAAGAACTTGATGCCGTTGTCGGGAGCCGGATTGTGCGAGGCCGAAATCATCACGCCGAAGTCGGCCTGCATGTGCGTCGTGATGAACGCGACACCGGGCGTCGTCACCACGCCCAGGTCCACCACGTCGCCGCCGGCGGAACAGATGCCGGCGGAAAGCGCCGCGGCCAGCATGGGGCCGGAGCGCCGGGTATCGCGGCCGATTACCGCCACCGGGCGTTGGCCCGCGTCCCTGCGGGCCAGGGTGGCCGCCGCCCGGCCCAGCGCAAAGGCGAGTTCGGGGGAGAGATCGGGAGTGTTGGCCACACCGCGTACACCGTCAGTTCCGAACATCCTGGGCATTCAGCCCGCCCCTTTCTAGTCAGTTTCTACCGGAGGAGCAGAGATGGTCACTTCGACCACCGCCGGGTCGATGGCCGACTCGACGATTTCGGGCGGGTACGTCACCTTCACCGGCAGCCGGTGGGTGCCCGGCCCGAGCCCGCCCACGTCCACGAAGGCGCCCACGGCGCTCGCGTCCAGCGGGTGGATCAGCGTATAGCGGCCCGTCAGCCGCACCTGGACGGTGGGATGGCTGAGGGCAACCTCGAAGCCCTCGGGGGCGTTCTGCACCATGATGGGCACGGCGCCGAACACCTTCTCCGCGGTGAGCTCGCGGATCGTAACGGTGACCTCCACCGAGGTCTGCGCCACGCTGGTCCCTTCGGGTGCGATCAGCCGGGCCACCGTGGTGAAGCTCTGCGTCTGGCCGGTAAGGTCCACCGGCTCCGTCAGCACCGTGGAGACCGCGGGCAGGGTGCCGTCCAGGCTGGCCGAGCGGATGGTGACGGTCTCGGGGGAGACGCTGAGGCCGCCCAGCTCAAACCCGGCGGGCAACTCGCCGGTGGTCTGGGGCTGCACCGTCACCCGCTTGCCCGGCGGCAGCTCCTCCCACGTGATCACCACGTCCGCGTAATGCTCTGCCAGCTTCTCCACCGGCTGCATCACCGCGTCGACCAGGCGGACGGGCTTCTGCAGCCGCATGCTCGACTGCGTGAGCTTTCCGTCTTCCAGGGGCGGCTCCAGGTCAGAGCTCTGCAGGGAGACCACCGCCGTGCGCACCAGCCCCAGGTAGTCCGACCGGCCCGACACGGAAATGGTTTCGCGCACGGGCCGGGCGGTGTACCGGAACTCCCGGTCGCCCACGGCGACGATGCCGGAATCGGGGGTGACCATCACCGGGACCGTGATGGTGCGGTTCTCCACCAGCGTCACGGTCACGGTGGGCGGGGTGGCCCGGTACTCCAGCTGCCCCCGGTAACGCTCGGGGCCCGATACCTGCACCCGCACCTCCTGGGCGCGGCCGGGCTGCTGCACGGTGCTGTAGTCGACCCACGCGTGCAGGTCGTCGGCGGTCAGCGAGGAGACCAGGAGGTTCGGCCCGGTCACCCGCACCTCCACCTCGGTCTCCAGGTCCAGCCTGCCCTCGTAGACCTCCCACTCGGGGTGCGAGATCACCTCCAGCGGCACGTCGAACGAGACCGAGGTCACCTTATTGTAATCCTGTACCACCATCGCCCAGAGCAGGACGGCGGCAACCACCGCCAGGGCCTTCAGCCAGAAGTCCTGTTTCACGAGGGAGAGCAGCCGCTTGATCATGACGAAGACCCCCAGCCGAAAAGCCCCCGCACGCTGCTTGGCCGCTTGCCGCGGTCCATCAGCTTGAGCAGTATCTCCCGCAGGGATTTCTCGTCCAGATTTCGGGTCAGCCCGCCCTGATAGGCCACCGAGATGATGCCCGTCTCCTCGGAGACGATCACCACGACGCAGTCGGTCTGCTCCGTGATGCCGACCCCCGAGCGGTGGCGGGTGCCCAGGTCATGCGAGAGGACGGTGGACTCGGCCAGGGGCAGCCAGCAGGCCGCCGCAGCCACCCGGTTGTTCTGGATGATGGCAGCGCCGTCGTGGAGGGGGGTCTTTTCCACGAAGATATTGACCAGAAGCTCGGCGGAGACCAGGGCATCCAGCTTGATGCCGGAGTCGATGTACTCCTTGAGGCCCGTCTCCCGCGCAAGCACAATCAGGGCGCCCGTCTTGTTGCGCCCCAGGATCTCCGCGGCGCGCACCACCTGGTCGATGGTGCGCCGCATCTCCGCGTCCTGTTCCTCGTCGGATCGCAGGCTCGCCTTGATCAGGCGGCCCCGGCCGAGGTGCTCCAGGGCGCGCCGCAGCTCGGGCTGGAAGATGATCGGCAGCGCCACCGATGCCGCGATGAAGACGTTCTCCAGGATGAACTGGATCGTATACAGGCGAAGCCACTCAGCAACCTGGAGCGCAACCACGAGCGTGATCACGCCGTTGATGAGGGGCACGGCCCTGGTGCCGCGAATCAGGGAGAACAGCTTGTAAAAGATGTACGCCACCAGGGAGATGTCGAGAATGGTACGGAAAAAGTCCCAGGGGGAGCGCATCCCAACGGCTGCCATGAAGTTGGCGATATGGTCGAGGTTTACGGCGACCACCCCCTCGTGGCAGAGGCCCCAGCTTCTCGCTCCATGATAGCATGGCTTAATCGACCGGACTATTGGACGAAACGGCGCCCAGAAAAGTTCGGCGGCGCCCCTCAGGGGAACGCCGCAGCGACAAGTTTACTCCCCTTCGCCCGGATCTTCCTCGCTGGCGGAGGTGTAGTAGGCGAGGCTCTGGAGCTCAATGGTCAGGTCGATGTTCTGGATGAACACACCATCCAGCTTCAGCTTGGCCGGTGCGAAGTTCAAAATGGCCTCGATGCCGCCCTGCTTCATTAACTCCGCGGTGGACTGTGCGGCGGAGGCCGGCACGGTGAGGATGCCGATCTTCACGCCCTGCTGGCGGCAGGTCTCCACCAGCTGCGACACGGGTTGGATCCGGACGCCCATCACGTCGGTGCCGATCTTCTCGGGGTCGGTATCGAAGAGTGCGGTGATCTGAATGTCCTTGTGCTGTGAGATGGAGTAGCGGGCGAGCGCGTGCCCCAGGTGACCCACGCCGACCAGTGCGGCCCTCACCCCGCGGTGCAGGCCCAGGATCCGGGCGATGCGGCGGCTGAGCAAGGACGTGTCGTAGCCCACCCCCCGGGTGCCGAACGCCCCGAAGTAGGCCAGGTCCTTGCGAATCTGCTCCGGCGAAAGTCCCGTCCGCTCCGCCAGCTCAGCCGATGAGATGATGGGCACGTCGGCGGCCGCAAGCTCGCTGACGACGCGCAGGTAGATCGGCAGACGCCTGATCGCAGCCTCGGGAATATTGGTCCGTCGCATACCGTTGCCTCCTGATCACCAGGATGAAAACCGGATATCAGAACTTCCGGTTGACAACAAAATCGGCAAGGGTCTTCAACACAGGCCGGGTGGTCAGCGTGGGCACCCGCTCCAGCGCCCGCACGGCCCGGTCGATGTGCTCCCGCGCCTTCTCCCGGGCGTAGTCGAACGAGCCGGAGGCCGCCAGGATCTCCTTCACCCGCTCCACCTCTGCCGCACCGATCGACCGCGTGCCGATGATCTCCCGCAGTTCGCCGCGCATGGGCGAGTGGTGCAGGGCGTGAATGACAGGCAGCGTCAGGATGCCGATCTTCAGATCGCCACAGACGGGCTTGCCCAGCGTGCTCTCATCGCCGAAGAAGTCGAGCAGATCGTCGGCGATCTGGAAGCTGAGGCCGATGCCCATGCCGTACTCGTAGACGGCGTCAACTTCCTCCTCGCCGGCGCCGGCCATCACGGCCCCGAGGCGGCACGCCTCTGCGATCAGGTACCCGGTCTTCTGGGCAATGCGCTTGAAGTAGTCCTCCTCCGTCTGCTCCACATCAAAGTAAGAGGCCATCTGCGCCAGCTCGCCCTGGCTCATCTCGCGCACCACCTCGGACATGAGGCGCACGACCCGGTTGTTGCCCGTCTCGGAAAGCAGGGTGAAGGACTTGGCGAAGAGGTAGTCGCCGACCAGGACGGAGACCTGGTTGTCCCAGATGGCGTTCACCGTGGGCCGTCCCCGACGCAGCGTGGCGTTGTCCACCACGTCGTCGTGCACGAGCGTGGCCATGTGAATGAGTTCCACCGCAACCGCCACGTCGATCACCTTGTCGAGGCTGACGCCCGGGAAGCGGCTGGAGAGGATCACCAGCGCCGGACGGATGCGCTTGCCCCCTGCCCTGAGCAGATGTATGGAAACTTCTTCCAGCATCTTCTCGCGCGTCGACAGGGCCGCTTCAATGGCGGTCTCCACCCGGCGCAGATCGTCGGCAATGGTTGCGAAGACGTCCAGCGGCTTCAGATTGTCGGCGAGCGGTTGGAAACTCACCTGATCACCTGCTTTTCAGAGGGTAAGCTGGCTGAGCAGATGGAGCATGGCATCATGCAACATCGAGCTTGTGAATCATTCCTATTGTACCATGACGAGGGTCATTCGCAAGCTGTATAGACTACGTATTGCGGTTCACAGGAGGGCGTCAGAAAGCGCCATGAGCTGGCGCATCCGGTGTGCCGCCCCCGATTTGCTGACCGGCGGACGGCAGAGTTCACCCAGCTCCTTCAGGCTCGCGTCGGGATAGGCCAGCCGGAGGGCCGCCAGCTCCCGCAAGGGCGCGGAGAGGCTGTCCAGGACGCCGGCGGCCTTCAGCCGCTCGATGGCCTCCACCTGCCGCGCCGCGGCGTCGGCCTGCTTCGCCACGTTGGCCAGTTCGGCGTTGACCTGCCGGTTGACCCGGTTCTTCATCTCCTTGAGGACCCGCACCTGCTCGTAGCGCAGGAGGGCCTGGTGGGCGCCGATCACGCCGAGGAAGCGGACGATCTGCTCCGCCTCCTTCACGTAGAGAACCAGCACATCCCTGCGGGCCACCATGCGCGCGGCGATCCCGTAGCGGAAGAGCATCTGCCCCAGCGCGTCGGCCGCCTCCGTGGCGCTGGTGCTCAGCTCCAGGTGGTGCTGCTTCTCCGGCGCCGCCACCCATCCGGTGCCCAGGAACGTCCCCCGCAGGTACGCCCGGCAGCAGTGGTCGTTGGCGAGCTCGGGCGGCTCCGCCCACTCGGTGAGCTCGCCTTCCGGGGTGACGAAGCCCGCCATCCGCAGCAGCTCGCGGATGCCGGGCTGCGGCGGGATGAAGACCCGGTAGACCAGGTTCTTGCGCAGCTTGCGCCGGCGCATCACCACCAGCTTATACTCCACCTGCGAGACCGTGCGCAGGAGCCGGATCGCTTTCCGCGCCACCGGTCCCGAGTCTGTGGAGAGGGTGAGCGCGACGCGGCCCCCTCCGTGCAGCTCAATCCGGCCGATGGCCCGCACGAGCCCCGCCAGCTCCATCCGCTGGCAGCAGGGCAGCTCCGGGCCCGGCAGTGCCAGCTCGGCCTTGACGGCGGCGGAGAAGGACTGTTCTTCGGCCAACGCTCACGCCCCCCCGGGCTGCCCGTAGCGGGTCTGCATGTATCGGAACAGCCGGCGTCGCTCCTCCTCGGGCAGGATAATCGGCTCGCCCAGATGGCTTGCGATGCAGTAGAGTTGCGCGGCCTCCTCCACCCCGACGGCCACCGCATAGGCCCGGTCAAGGGTGGGCCCCACGGCCATGACGCCGTGGTTCTGGAACAGCACGGCCACGTCCTCGTCGCCGAGGGTTTCCACGGCCGTCTGCGCGAACTCCTCGGTGCCGCTCGGCGCGTACGGCGCGCAGCGCACGGCGCTGCCCACCAGGCCCGCCAGTTCCGTGGAGATCACCGGCAGTTCCCGGCCGACGCAGGCGAAGGCCGAGGCGTAAAGCGAGTGGGTGTGCACGATGCCGCCCACGTCGGGGCGCCGGCGGTAGGTCAGCCGGTGCAGCGGGGTCTCCGTGGAGGGGCGGCGTCGCGCGTCCACGACGTTGCCGTCAAGGTCGAGCACGCAGATGTCCGCCGGTTCCAGGCGGTCGTAGGGCATGCCGCTGGGCGTAATGGCCAGCAGGTCCGTGCCCGGAATCCGGCAGGACACGTTGCCCGAGGTCAGCCGCACCAGACCGTCGGCCTGCATCCGGCGCGCGATGACGATCACCTTCCGCCGCTCGGCCTCGTAGGGCAGCGCCGGTTCCGCCTCCTCAGCGACGCTGAGCAGCAGGCCGTCCACCCGGGCGCGGCGGCCCTCCCACTCGGGGGAGACCGCGGCGACGCCCCAGAGCAGCGGGGCATCGCCCACCACCGGCGGCTCTCCGGCCGCCATCACGGCCGGGCGGGTGCGGTCCAGCACCTCCAGGGGTGAGAACTCCGGCGCCACGAGGATCGCGTCGTCCGGGTACGCCGTCCCCTCCAGCCGCCGGGCCAGCCAGCGGGCGACCATCTGCAGGGCCTGCGCCCGCTCCGCCAGCTCCTCGCTGCGCGCCATCACCCCCGCCACGAGTGCGGCCGCCTCCTCCAGGGCCGCCGGCGCGGCCAGGCCGTGCTGGTCGATCAGCATGGTGACCCGTTGCGTGAAGGCCGCGTCCTGCAGGGCCTCGCGGCACTGTTGCAGCACCACCCTCCCCCCGAGGGTGGGCTGCCGCTCGATCCACGTCTCCAGGTCGGCCAGCCCGCGGGCCAGCGCCTCCCGCAGGCGTCCGATCTCCGCCGGCCGGTCGGCGCACTGCGCCCGCTCCGGCCTCTCCGGCGCACCCACCCAGACGATGCGCCCCTCGGCCGTCCCCGGCCAGCCTCCCGCCGCGGTGTAGACCGCCATCTACCGTCTCCCCTCCTCCATCGACCGTTCCCGCAGCCGCTGGCGAAACAGGAAGAACTCCCACGGGGTGCGCTCCTGGCGCGGCCGGCGGGTCAAGAACAGCTGTCCGATCGCCTGAGCCAGTTTCTCCGGATGGTGGCGCACGTAGTCGCCCTCCACCGTGAGCAGGTCGCGGGCCACCACCTGGACGCCGAGCCTGTAGGCCGCCGGGTCGATCACCACGGGAACCGCCCCTTGCTCTGCATAGCGTTCCCGTACCTTCGCCGGCACCGGCCGGTTGTTCGCAAGGCAGACGTCGATCAGGCCGTAACCGCCGTGGTCGATCAGGGCCCGGAGGTGGTGCGACACGGCGTAGCCGTCGGTCTCGCCCGGCTCGGTCATGACGTTGCACACGTAGATCTTGAGGGCCTGTGAGCGCCGGATGGCGTCGGCCACACCCGGCACCAGCAGGTTGGGGATGATGGAGGTGTAGAGGCTGCCGGGGCCCATCACGATGACCTCGGCCTCGGCGATGGCGGTGAGAACGTCGTCCAGCGGGGCGATGGTGCCCCCGTCCGCCCGCTCCAGGAAGACCCGCCGGATGGGGCTGCCTGCCTTGCCGATGAACGACTCACCCGAGACCACGCGGCCGTCGGCCAGCTCCGCTCGCAGGATCACGTCCGCAAGGGTCGATGGCAGCACCCGCCCCCGCACCGCCAGCACCTCGCTGGCCGCCCGCACGGCGTGGTAGAAGTCGCCGGTCGTCTGGCACATGGCGAGGATGAAGAGGTTGCCGAAGGGGTGGCCGGAGAGCCCCTCGCCGCCCTGGAACCGATACTGGAAGAGGCGCTCCATCAGCGGCTCGGTGTCGGCCAGCGCCACGAGGCAGTTGCGGATGTCACCCGGCGGCAGGATGCCGAACTCCGTGCGCAGCCGGCCGGAAGACCCGCCGTCGTCGGCCACCGTCACGACGGCGGAGATGTTGGCCGTGTACTCCTTGAGGCCCCGGAGCAGGGTGGAGAGACCCGTCCCGCCGCCGATGGCGGTGACGCGCGGCCCCCGGAGCAGCAGGCGCCGCTCGAAGAACGCGTCGGCCATGCCCTTCTCCCGGGCCGTCAGCGTGGCCAGCACGGAATGCACGAGCCGGCTCACGCCGAACCAGGTGAGGGCGACGCCCAGCGCCAGCACGAAGAGCCCGACCCACATCGGCCCCTTTCTGAACACGGCGGCGCTGGCGCCGATGTTCTCCACGAGCCAACGGCCCACCAGGGCGTACAGGTTGATCTGGAGGGTGAGCGACAGGCCCACGGCCACGAGGGCCACGCCCAGCACGGCGACGAGCAGCCACCGCTTGATGCCCAGCCCCGGCGCGAACCAGCGCAAGATCCGCATCATGCCTGTTCACCTTCCGTCTGCGCTCCATCCCCGTCGGCCGGAGCCTCCGGCTGAAGCCGCATGTCGCGGTGTTCCACCGACACCGCGTAGCCCTTGTCGCGAATCCAGTCGGCCAGTTTGCGGGCGATGCAGACCGAACGGTGCCGGCCCCCGGTGCAGCCGATGGCGATCGTCAGCTGGCTCTTGCCCTCGCTGACGTACTGCGGCAGCAGGAAGCCGATCAGGTCGGTGAGCAGACGGAAGAACTCCTGCGTGGTGTTCCACTTCATCACATATTCCTGAACCGGGGCGTCCTCGCCGGTCAGCCGCCGCAGATTCTCCACATAGTGGGGATTCGGCAGGAAACGCACGTCGAACACCAGGTCGGCGTCCATGACCGCGCCGTGCTTGAAGCCGAAGGAGACCACGTTCACGCGGAACCCGGGCTCTTCCCCCTCCTGGCCGAAGAGATCCTGCAGTTCCCGGCGCAGGTCCGACGGTTTCATCGCCGACGTGTCAATGATGTGCCGGGCGAGGCCCCGCAGTTCCTGCAGCAGCTTCCGCTCCTTGCGGATGGCCTCCAGCAGCCGGCCCTGCTCCGCCAGCGGGTGGCGGTGCCGGCTCTCCTTGTAGCGGCGCACCAGCACCTCGTCGGAGGCATCCATGAACAGAATCTGGTAGGCCACGCCGATCTGCTCGGTTTGCCGCAGGGCGCCGATGATCTCCTTGAAGAACCTGCCGCCCCGGATGTCGAGACCCAGGGCGAGCCGGTTCACCTTGCCTTCCGTCTGGTCGAACAGCTCGGCGAGCTTTGGCATGAGCGACGGGGGCAGGTTGTCAACGCAGAAGAACCCGAGGTCCTCCAGGAATTTCAGGGCCTGGGTCTTTCCTGCTCCGGACATTCCAGTCACAATCACCAGTCGAATGGAGTGATCCACACCCTCACCCCCTAGCCTTTCACCGCCCCAGGTTTTCGCCCCCGCGGTGCGCTTCTCCTGTTGCGCGGGTGCGCTTCCTGAACCTCCCCCGCGCCGCCAGCGGGGCGACGATCTCGGTGCGCGGCGCCGGGGCCGTTGCGGCGGTCTCACACGAACGCAACGAGGGCAGGTCGCTCACGACCTGCCCTCCGTGTGCCGACGTCAGCGCCAGACCAGCGTCGCTGCGCCGATCAGCCCGGCGTCGTTGCCGAGCGACGCCTGCACCACCTTCACCACGCTGGCCGGACCGGGCATCGCGTGCCTGGCGATCATCTGCCGCATCGGCTCCATCAGGAACTCGCCGCCGTGGGAGGCGCCGCCGCCGATCACAATCAGCTCCGGGTTCAGGGCGGAGACCAGCATCGCCGACACCAACCCCAGGTACTCCCCGGCCTTGCGCAGGATCTGCTGCGCCTCGGGGTCGCCCCCGCGCGCCGCCGTGATCACAACCCGGGCGTCGAGCCGGCCGCCCTGCTCCGACGCCAGGCGGGCCATCGCGGGGGAGCGCCCCGCCGCCACGACCTCCCGGGCCGCCCGCGCCATGGCGGTGGCCGACGCCACGGCCTCCAGGCAGCCCTTCAGCCCGCAGGTGCACTCGGGGCCGTCCGGGTCGACGCAGATATGGCCCAGTTCGCCCGCCCAGCCGGTTGCGCCGCCGTAAATGCGTCCGCCGAGGATGAGGGCGCCGCCCACGCCGGTGCCCAGGGTATACAGGATCACGTCATCGTGCCCGCGTGCGGCGCCGCACCACTGCTCGCCCAGGCCGGCACAGTTGGCGTCGTTCTCCAGCCGCACGGGAACCCCCAGCCGTTCCCGCACCAGCGCCGCCAGCGGCACGTTCTTGAAGTTCAGGTTGCCGGAACTGACGACCACGCCCTCATCGACGTTGCAGATGCCCGGCGTGCCCACCCCGACTCCGTCGAGGTCAGACAGTTCCAGTCCCGCCGCCCGCAGCGCATCCCGCCCGGCCAGGGCGATGTTCTCGGCCACGCCGGCCGGCCCCTTCTCCGGCTCCGTGGCCCGCTCCGCCCGGGCCACGATCTCGCCGGCGCGGCTCACCACCCCGGCCTTGACGGTTGTAGCCCCCAAGTCGATCCCGAGTGCGTACCCTTGCTCCGCCATGGTTCTGAGCCTCCTCAGTATAGCTGCCTCAGTATTGCTGCCGTTGTTGCCTCCACAGGAGCCAGATGCCGGCGCCCAGGGCCAGGACGCCGAGTGCGAGGCCGTTGACGAATCGCTGCACGTGATACAGGCCGAGCATCCGCAGAAGGTCGACGGTCAGCACCCGCCACAGGGCCAGCGCGCCGATGGCGATGAGTGCAATGCCGACCTGGCGCTGGTTCCAGTGCGCCAGCAGCGCCCGCACGTCGACGAAGCCGCGGTCCTCCACGTCGAGCCCCTGCCGGATGCGCAGGTGGATCTCGCGGGCATCGAAGATGCTGAAGAAGATGGCACCGGGAATGTAGAGGGCCAGCAGGCCCGGAAAGACCAATCCGAGGATCGCACCGCCCACCAGCGTGCCCACGAAGAACTGCAGCCCCCGGTTGAAGAGTCCCATGTACAGGTGGCCGACCCCGGGTGCAATGGAGAGGACGAAGCGCACGAACCCGTTAATCTCCCTGGCCGGACGCTCCATCCGGGCGGTCAGGCAGGTCTTGCAATAGGGGCGGCCGCTGAGCTCGACCAGGCACTCCGCGCAGACCGGCCGGCCGCAACTGCTGCAGATGCCCCGGACTTCCCGGTCAGGGTGGTAGGCGCAGCTCATGTTGTTTCCCTCCTAAAGCTAGTACAGGAAGGCCGTCAGCGCGTACCACACGCTGAGGAGCCGCTGGGAGAAGGGGGCTGCGTGGGCCTCCAGGGCCGCCCAGTACGCCTGGCCCCGGGCCGCCCAGACCGCCAGCCGGCCGGTGGCCTGGCTCCAGAGGAAAAGCCCGTTTCCCAGCGAAACTACCACAAAGGTGGCGCAGAGCGCGTAGGCGAGGCTGGCATACTGGTGCGCCGACCACCGGGTGCGCAGCCAGGGCCACAGCAGGTTGAACGGCCGCGGCTTCTCGGCGGCCACCCGCGCCATCACCCGTTCGGTGAAGTCGTCGGGCAGGGGCGGCGGCTCCGTCAGCACCAGCCGTGCCAGCTCAGGGTCATCGAGATCGGCCGCGAGTTCGTGGCCCTCCGCCAGGAGCCGGCAGTCCTCGCAGCAGGCGAGATGCGCCTCCAGGGCTCTGCGCTCCGGCTCAGGGAGTTCCCTGGCCCAGTAGCTCTCCAGTTGCAGGAGCACGTCGCTGCACCTCACCGCGGTCACCTCCCTCCTGGGCCTTCAGCAGCCGCCTCAGGTTCGCTCTGGCCCGGTAGAGCCTGGTCTCCACCGTGCGCACCGGCACCCCGAGCCGGTCGGCAATTTGCTGGTAACTCAGGTGGTAGAAGTGGTAGAGCACCACCACTTCGCGGTAGTCCGGCGAAAGTTGGCCGATCGCCGCCCTGAGGTGCTCCCGCCGCTCCTCCCTGAGCGTCAGTTCCTCCGGTCCTTCGTCGGGGCTGGGCAGGTCGGCCGGGCGCCGGTCCTCGTCGTCGGGCGGCGGCTCCAGCGGCACCGTCAGCGGCCGGCGCTTGCGGGCCCGGAGCCAGTCGAAGGCGAGGTTGAGGGTGATGCGGTGGAGCCAGGTCGTGAAGGCCGCATCGCCCCTGTACCCCGAGAGGGAGCGGTAGACCTTTACGAAGACCTCCTGCGCCAGGTCCTGCGCATCGGCGGCGTCGCCCACCACCTGATAGAGGGTGCGATAGACCCGGCCCTTGTGCCGGTCCACAAGGGCCGCAAACGCCTCCATATCCCCACGCTGTGCGGCGAAGACCAGAGTCTCATCACGGGGCGTCAATGGGCGACACACCTCTCGGGAGTTCTACCGGTTAGACGCCGGCTCGCTGCCCCATTCCTTCAGCGAGCCCCCATTTCGATTTAAGTGAGCGGAGGCTCAGATATCGTGCACACAGATCAACTGGCTGCCCTGGTGCGGGTCCTCAGTTTCTACCTGGTGGCGCTGGTTGCGCTGGTCTTCTTCGGCGGCCTGCTCCAGCACACGCTCGGCCTGGCTGGAGTGGTGCTCTCCCAGCTTCTGATCTTCGTCCTGCTGCCCCTGTTCTTTACCGCCGAGGTGGAGCGGCGCCCGCTCCGCCCCTTCCTCCGGCTGCGCATGCTGACGCCGGGCGGAATCGGCCGGTCGGCGCTGCTCGGCGTCGTGGGCTGGCTGACCGCCCAGCTCATGGGCGCCATGCTGGTGCTGCTCGTGCGACTGCTGGGAGGAGAGATGGTCCACACCTACCAGATGCTGCTGGACGCGGGCTCGGGGCCGGCGCTGCTGGTGGGGGCGCTGCTGCCCGCCATCTGCGAGGAGCTCTCGTTCCGCGGCTATGTCCTCGGGGCACTGCGCCCGCTGGGGCCCACCGCCGCTGTGCTCCTCACCGGCCTGCTCTTCGGTGCGCTGCACCTCAGCCTCGTGCGGCTGGTCCCCCTCACGCTGCTGGGCATGCTCTGGGCGCTGGCGGTTCAGCGTTCGGGTTCCATCCTGCCGGGGATGATCATGCACCTGTTCAACAATGGAATTGCCCTCGGGCTGACCTTTTTCGTTCAGAATCGGACAAATCCTGCCGAACTGGAGAGCCTGGAGGCGGTTCCCGATGCGGCCCTCTGGGCGGCGGTGGTCATGCTGGGGCTGATGGCCACCGGCCTCGGCGTGACCGCCTACCAGCTGGCGATGGGCTTCAGCCCCCGCCACCTCGCCCGCCCGGTCGAGCTGGAGGTGGAACAGGACTGGCGTCCCCGGCCGGAGCCCGCCCGGGACGCCGCGGCCGACAGCCCGGAGGTGGACCGGCTGCGGGCCGAACTCGCCGTGCTCCACCAGCGGCGCCGCCTCCTGCTGGGCGCCGCCTCGGTGCTGATGGGCGGAATGACCCTCTGCATCTACCTCTGGGCGTCCTTCCAGGAATTGGCGGTCGTCTTTGGCTGACGCGATTCAGCGTTTCCCTTTTTCCTGTACCAGGTTGTTCAGGAGAGCGCTGATCACGGCGTAAAGCACCGAGACCACCACCGCGTTGAGGAAGCCACCCACGTGGAAACCGTCCACCAGGGCCGCCGTCAACAACATCATCAACGCGTTGATCACCAGCGTAAACAGGCCGAAGGTGAGGCACGTGATCGGCAGCGTCAGGAGGCGCAGGATTGGCCTCACGGTCAGGTTAAGCACCGAGAGAATCAGCACCGCGACCGCGGCGGCCCGAAAATCGGAAACGTAGAACCCCGGCAGGACGTCCAGGGCCTCCGCCGCGTAGGCAATTCCCAGGAGCGCAAGGGCGTTCAGCACCCAGCGAATCAGCACGCTCACGGAAACCGAACCTCCTCAAAAAGGGGGCCCGCCGCTTTCGTCGCGGCGGGCCCTCTCTACTTGCCTTTCCAGCGCGCCGCACAGAGGCTATTCGACGGTGATGGAGCCGAACCCTGTGCGCACGCGGAGAGAGACCTTCGGTTCTGCCGTATCGAACCCCTCGGTGTGGGCGATCACGTGCTTGTAGCCAATGTTGCGCTCGTCCAGCTCGTAGACCAGGCCGGAGCGGGAGATCGAAACGCTGCCCATACCGGTGTGGGCATCGATGTAGAGGCCGGTGTCCCGGGACAGCCGCCCGGTGTCGATGGTGGCGGAGCCGTTGCCGGTCTTCAGCTGCATCTGCTCCGAACGGCGGCCCGTTGGGATCACGCGCAGGGAGCCGTTCCCGGTGGACGCCTCCAGGTCGGCCACGTCGGCATCGACCTCGATGGAGCCGTTGCCGGACTTGAGGTAGAGCCGGTCGGCGATCACGTTGCGCACGGTGATGCGGCCGTTGCCGGTCCGGGCGCTGCCCTCGCTGAGCCGGAGACCCTCGATCCGGATCGGGCCGTTGCCCGTGCTGGTCTCCAGATGGTAGACGCGGTCCCTGGGCAGGAAGAGCGTCAGGTGTACCTCAACGTCAGACAGGGCGTTCGCGAAGCCCCGGTCTGTCTCCAGCTGGAAGCCGGTCTCGGTGGCCGTCACCCGGCAGGCCTCCTGCGCCTGCCGCTGGGCCTCGGCCTGATTGGACGCACGGGTCTTGGAGACGATCTGGGCCTTGTAGCCGGGCTCGTCCCAGCTCCGCAGTTCCACGGGGCCGTTGCCGGAGAAGATGCGCAGCGGCACCTCGTCGACCGTGAACACGCCGGTGATCTCGGTGGGGAACTGGTACTGCTGGCCCTTAAGCTCGCTGAGCACCCCGGCGACCCGTTCCACCGTCTCCTCGATCAGATTCGTGAGGCTGGAGCCCAGGCCGCCGGACTGGCCGCTGCGCTGGCCAGTGCGCGGCGGCGCGGACGTCCCGCCGGAAGGCTCCTCGTCTCCCTCGAGGGCCTGCAGGAGTGCGACGCCCTCGCTGGGGGTGATCTTCTTGTCGGCCACCATCTGCAGAATCATCAGCCGTTCGTCCTGAGACATCCATCCACCCTCCTCAACGTCTCGGTCTGCACCGCCGACTTCCGCTCCAGCCACCCGGCCAGGGCGCGGATCTGGCGGTAGGGCTCCCGCTGCTCCTGTTCCGCCAGACGCCGCTCCATCACACGCAGCGCCCGGTCCAGCGCCTCATCCACCTCCCGCAGGACGCGCCGCACCAGCTGAGCGGGGCCGTACCCCCGCGGGGTCGGTGCGGCCGCGGACGAGGCCGGCTCGCCGGAGGAACCCACCGCCGCGGGCTCCGCCAGGGCGTCCAGCAGCGCCTCTGCCTCGGCCACGGTGATCTTGCCTTCGGCCAGCATCTGCAGCACCAGCTGTCGTTCTTCGTTCACAGCTGCCACCCCCTAGAGGCTCCTCAACTCGGCCAGCGCCTCCTCGGCGGTGATCTCCCCGCGGTTCAGCCGCTCCAGGAGCTCCCTCCGGCGCTCCTGCTTGGCGCGGGTTTCCTCCTCGACGGAGGTGCGGTCCACCCGGAACCCGAGCGCCTCCAGCACCGCGTCCAGCCGCGCGCGCACGGTGGGGTACGACATGGAGAGCGCGCGCTCGACCTCCTTGATGTTCCCGCGGCACTTGAGGAAGGTGGCCACGAACTCCAGCTGCTCCTCCGTCAGCCGGGCAAAGCGCGTCGCAGAAAACCGACCCTCCAGCCGGGTGTCGCAGTGGCTGCACTGCAGCTGCGTCACGATCAGGTCGCCGTTGCACACGGGGCACCGACTGGGCATTCGCCAGGTCTGCAAACCCGTTCACCTCGCCTCTCCGGGGTGCCCTTCCTCATTGGTTAAGGCCACCCCTTAAGATCTTTAAAGACGTGCTTTCACGTTGATAATACGCGCGCGGAGGGGCAGCTGTCAACAGGTGCCTTTAATGTTTTCAAAGCACCAGTTTCATATTTCGCAGGTTGCACCTTAACATCGCGCACACCCTGAGACGCGTCTGGGCTGCGGCGCGGCTGGGCGGCACTGACCGCTGACGCCCGGCTCCGGTGGTGCCCCGGATGCGCGTGAAGAGCGGGGAGCCGCGCTCCCCGCTCTCTGTTCGCTATGGCAGCACCACGAACTCGTATCCCTCCGCCCGCAGGGCGTCGATGATGAGCGGCACCGCCTCGGCGGTGTGCTTCATCGTGTCATGGGCCAGGATGACCGAGCCCGGATGCAGTTGGTCCAGCACGGCTTCCACCACGAGGTTTGGATCTTTGTACCCGTCCACGACCCCGTCCCAGTCCAGGGAGCCGTTGCTCCAGTTGATCGCCTCCAGCCCCAGCTCGTCCAGCGTGGCCAGGAGCTCGTCATCGTAAGCCCCGAAGGGAGGGCGGAAGTACTTGGGCGGCTCGCCGGTCACCTCGGTGATGAGGTCGATCAGGGGCTGAATCTCGGCGATCTGCTCCTCGCGGCTCAGCTCCGTCATGTTCGGATGGGTCATCGTATGGATCCCCAGCACGTGCCCCTCCTCGTGGATGCGCTTCACCAGATCCGGGTGCTGCTCGGCCCCGTAGCCGGTAATAAAGAACACCGCCTTCACGCCGGCCGCCTTCAGCCCGTCCAGCACCTGGGGCGTGTAGTTCGAAGGGCCATCGTCGAAGGTGAGCATGGCGACCTTCTTGTCTACCGACGGGTCGCTGGGTACCAGCGGGTAGCCGATCCCGCTCGGCTTCCAGGTCACCTCCGGACCGGTGGGGGCTGGGGGCTCGGAATCAGCCGGCCCGCCTGCGGGATCCGACACATCGCCGGACCCGGCTGGCTCGGTGGGTTCCGTTGTGTGGCCGGACGGGTCGCCGGACTCGTTCGGGTCGCCGGAGTCGGCGGAACCGCTCGCCGGTGGCTGGTCTGAGGACCCGGGGCCGGGCTGCGGGTTCGTGACGGCACCGCCGCAGCCGCCCAGGAGCAGAACAGTGCAAAGCACAGATGCGATCCAACGCTTGTTCATACGTACATGATCCTTTCCAAATAGCAATAAACTAAGGGACAATCCTTACTGGGTCGCGCCGCCCAGCGCCTCCTTTACGCGCTCGGCCAGCTCCCGGTTCAGGCCGGGAACCGCCGCCAACTCTTCAATCGAGGCGGCCCGGATGGCCTTCAGCGAGCCGAAGTGCTGCAGCAGGGCCTTCTTGCGCTTCGGGCCGATGCCCGGCACGTCGTCCAGCCGGCTGTGGCTGGCCGCCTTGCGGTGCAGCTTGCGGTGATAGGTGATGGCGAAGCGGTGGGCCTCGTCGCGCACCCGCTGGAGCAGGAAGAGCCCCTGGGACCCGCGGGGCAGTTCGATCCAGCCCGGCCGGTCTTCGGCGCAGAGGAGTTCCTCCTCCTTGGCGAGGCCGAACGTCGGGATATGCTCCACCCCCAGCTCCCGCATCACGGCCCGGGCGTACGAAAGCTGGCCCTTGCCGCCGTCGATGATCAGGAGGTCCGGGAACACCGCAAACTTGCCCCCGTAATCGGCGCCCCCCTCGGCCACCTGGTTCTCCGCCAGGTCCTTCACCCGGCCCTCCACCTGGGCGGCCCGCTCGGCCAGGCCCCGCCGGAAGCGGCGCCCGACAGCCTCCGCCATGTTGGCGAAGTCGTTGTTCTGGTCCACCTTCATCTTGAAACGCCGGTAGTCTTCCTTCTTGGGCTTGCCGTCCTCAAAGACGACCATGGAGGCCACCACTTCAGAACCCTGCACGTGGGAGATGTCGAAGCATTCGATGCGGCGAGGCAGTCGCGGCAGGCCCAGGGCCTGCTGCAGCTCCATCAGCGCGCCCTCGGTGGCGGCCAGCTCCAGCTCGCGTTGCTGCTTGCGCTCCGCCATGGCCTCCTGAGCGTTCTGGGCCACCATCTCCACCAGCCCGCGCTTTTCGCCCCTGAGCGGGCGGCGCAGCACCACCCGGCCGCCGCGCTTGGCGGAGAGCCACTCGGCCAGCATGTCGGCGTCGGGCACGTCTTCGCTCACGAGGATCTCCCTGGGCACGAAGTCCGTCTGGGCGTAATGCTGCTGGATGAACGCGGCCAGGATCTCGCCGCCGCTCATCTCGTCGGCCCCGGTCATGATGAACTGGTCGCGGCCCACCAGCTTGCCCTGGCGGACGAAGAAGACCTGCACACCGGCCTCGTCGTACAGCCGGGCATAGGCGATGGCGTCCAGGTCGTCCATCTCGTGGCTGATGATTTTCTGTTTCTCCGTGACCTTCTCGATGGCCCGCAGCTGGTCGCGCAGTTCGGCCGCCCGCTCGAACTCCAGGTTCTCGGCCGCCTGCTCCATGCGAGCCCGGATGCGCGCCACCACCTCCTGCGTGCGGCCTTCCAGGAAGGCCTGGAGGTCCCGCACCGCCTCCGCGTAGGCCTCGTGCTGATTGAAGTCCGGCAGGCAGGGCCCGAGGCAGCGGCCGATGTGGTACTGCAGGCATCCCCGCGGATGTCGGGACGGATCGTTGCAGGTGCGCAGCGGGAAGAGCCTGCGGGCGAGCTTCATCGTGTCCCACATGGCCTGGCTGTTGGTGTACGGACCGAAGTAGCGGGAGCCGTCCTTCTTCATCGTGCGGGAGACCACCAGCCGCGGCCACTGCTCGGTGAGCGTGAGACGCAGGTAAGGGTAATGCTTGTCATCCCGCAGGCGGATATTATACTTGGGCTTATGTTTCTTAATTAAATTAGACTCGAGCACCAGCGCCTCGGTTTCCGTGTCGGTGACGATGTGCTCGATTTCCGCAATCTGGCTTACCATCGCCAGCACCTTGGCGGTGAGGTTGCGGGAGGACTGGAAATACTGGCGGACCCGGTTCCGCAGGTTGCGCGCCTTGCCGACATAGATGATGCGGCCGGAGGCATCCTTGTAGAGGTAGCACCCCGGTCGCTCCGGCAGCAGTCTGATCTGCTCCTCGAGGTCCACGTGCCTTCACCTCCCCCTCTCTAGTGTAGCACCCGAAGCGACAGAAACGCCCCGCCGGTGCGGGGCGAGCCGTTCTGAAATCGTTTCCTCAGCGCAACAGCGTGATCTCGGCAGACGACCAGCGCAGGTCGCCCGCCCCCAGGCCGCCCCGGTCTGCCTGACCGGGCAGGAAGGCGCCCACCCAGTGACCGGGTGCGAGGACCACAGGCTCCAGTGCCGGCCTGGCCGGCACGGCAAGGAACCAGCAGAGTCCCGCAGCCACGCCCACCGCCAGCAGCTGCCGGAACGCCGCGGTCGCGCGCTGCATCCGGGCGCCCTGTCGGTTCCGGTCGCGCTCCAGTTCCCGGCTGATTCGCTCCCACAGGTCGGGCGGAGGAGAAACTCGCTCCGCCTCGGCTCGCAGTACCTCCCGAATCATCCGTCCATCGACGCGCATGCGCTCACTCCTCGCAGGGCACCAGCGGGGTGTGGGCCGAAAGCCGGTGGTACGACAGGGCAACCAGATCCGGCCGGCCGAGCTGGCGCGCCATGTGATTGCGCAAGAGCTCACGCGCCCGGTGCAGGCGAGACTTTACCGTGCCCGGGGGGCAGCCGATGATGGCAGCAATCTCGCTGTCAGAGAATTCGTGGAAATACTTGAGCACCACCACGGAGCGGTGGACGGGATCCAGGCGGCCGATGGCCACGTGTAGCAGACGCCGCTCCTCGCTGTCGAGCACCGCCTCCTCGGGCTGCCACGCACGCTCGAGGCGGCCGCGCTGGTGCTCCTGGATCGCACCGGGCATCGGGTCCAGCTCTTCCCGGATCCTGCGGCGGCGCAGGAGCGTGATGGCCTCGTTCACCGCCACCCGGTAAAGCCAGGACTTGAAGCTGGATCGGAACTCGAACTTGTTGATGGAGCGGAAGACCTTCAGGAAGGTCTCCTGCACCACGTCCTGAGCCAGGGTTGCGTCCCGTACGACCAGGTAAGCGAAGCGAAAGACATCGTCGCGGTAGACCAGGAACATCTCTTCCAGAGCCGACTGGTCCCCCGCTTGGCAGCGCGCGATCAACTCCGACTCCACGTCGCGCACGGGCTCCAACTCAGCGATGGCCTTCGCCCCCCCACCTACAAATATAACTTACTATACCACAACACTTTCTTAGACTGAAAGACCTCAGTTCGAAAAGAGTTTTCTCAGTCTTCTCCACGCGAGGCGCGTTCTCCTTCCTTCACCCCTGTGGTAAAGATCATCGGTGCTGCACTAAAGAACGCGAGCGCACCGCGCGGCCTTGCGCGCGGTGCGCTCCGTCCTCTGCACTAGCGCTGCAGTTCGTAATGCCCGTCGACCCACTCGAACACGTACACCTGGGCCGCCCGGTTCTCGCCCGTCTGCGGATCAAAGCTGATGGTCGTCGACCAGCCCTTCAGCCCCCGCGTCGACCGCACCAGCTCCGCGAACTCGGCCCGGTCCGGCACCTCGCCGGGGTGCTCCTCGCCGTAGCGAATCAGCGCTTCCAGGATGACCCGCGCCGCGTCGTACCCGAACATGCCGTAGCCGCGGGTGGGCTTGCCCAAAATCGCCTCGTAATGGCGCAGGAACCGGCCGTCGGTCCCCCGGGTGTAGTGGGTGAAGTAGATCTCGCTCCAGCCGCGGCCCTCCGTCTCCTCAAACGCCGGGTTGTACAGCTCGGCCCCGCCGATGATGGGCACCGTGACCCCCTGCCGCCGAAGGGCAACGGCCGCCTGGTAGCCGGACTGGCTGTTGCCGGCGTAGAAGATGGCGCCGGGAGCATACGCCCGGACCGCCGCGGCCAGGGACGCGGCGTTGATCTCGGACGGCAGCACGATTCGCCCGGCCACGGGGAGGGCCATGATCTCGGCCGCGGTCTCAAAGGCGGCTGCCCGCGCTGCAGCCTCCTGGCTGCCGTCCAGCAGCAGCAGGACGGACTCAGCACCGAGGCTGCCGTTCGCAAAGGCGGCGGCAGCCGCCGCCAGGCGTGCCCCGTTGGGCACCAGCCGGTTCACGTGCGGCCACCCCTGCTGCAGGAGGTCCTCCGACCCGGCGATGGGCACGATGAGCACGAGCCGGCTGTCCCGCAACCCCTCCGCCAGGCTGGCGGTAACGGAACTGGTGAAGCTGCCGATGACGCCGATGACCTCCTGATCGTACGCCAGCCGCCGGGCGTGCTCGGCCGCGACCTCGGGCCGTCCCTGGTCGTCGTAGCGGACCAGAGACACCTGATAGCCAACCTTCTGCAACTCGGCCTCCAGGTCCCGCAGGGCCAGTTCGGCCCCGCTGGCCAGGTCGCTGCCCCACACGCCGTGCGTGCCGGAGAGCGGCGTCACCGTGGCCAGCACCACCGGCGTCTGCGCCGTGGCCGGTGTTGCGCTGCATGCAAAGGCCACCGGCTTCTCCACCCAATCGGCAATCAGCCGGCCCACCTCTCCGGCGATGGGCACGGCATAGGCGATGGCGTTGTCGGCTCCGGCGGTGACGATACCCACCACCTCACCGGTCTCGCGCAGGATCAGCGGTCCGCCGCTGGCGCCGTGAAGCACGCTCGCCCCGCGCACCTCCATCAGGCCGGCGTAGTACCGGCCGTCGATCCGGCGGGAGACGCCTGTCTGGCTGACCTCGGCCGGCACCAACGCCTGGTGCGGGCTCCGCTCGGGATTGCCCCAGGCATACACGGAATCGCCTGCCGACAGCGGCTGCGACGAGAGGGTGAGCACGCCGGGCCAGCGGACCAGCGTGGGCGCGTAGATGACCGCAACGTCGCGGTTGCTGTCGGTCCCCACCACCATGCCCTGGTGGGTCGTGCCGTTGTCGTCAATGAGGGTCACGCAGCCGCGGTGCCCCTCCATCACGTGGGCGCTGGTGACAATGTGGCCGCCGGTATCAATGATGAAGCCGGTACCGACCCGGCTCCCCTGCTCACCCCGCACTTGGATGGAGACGATGGCGCGCAGCAACTGCTCCGGAACCGTCTCCGGCCCGTCTTCCCCGTTGGTCTCATCGCCCCCGACCGTTTCGGGCGGCTCGGCCGGTTCGGGGTTCGCGAGAGCCGGCTCGGCGGCGTTCCAGGGCCAGCGGCCCGCGTGGAGGCGGAACCCGCCCAGCACGCCGGAGCTGAAGAACGTGAGCAGGACCACCACGACGACCCAGACGGCCACCCCGCCACCAGGGCGCCCCCGCCGGCGGGCAGGCGCGGGCGCGGCGGCCGCCCTGAGAGGCGTGCCGCAGGAATCACAGTAGTTAGCGGAAGGAGAGACCTCCGTCCCACAATAAGGACACCTGATCGGTTTCGTCACCGGTCTCCTCCCCTGTCTGGCCTTCTCGCACGGGCTGTGTGGAAGACTTCGAGAAGGGGATCGGCGCTCCCTGCCGGTCAGTCGGTCCCCGCCGCCGCCTCCAGCGCCGCCAGGGCGCGCTGCCGCTCCATGTGCCGTTTCAGGAAGATGCCGGTGTAGCTGTTGGGGTTCTCACACACCTCTTCCGGTGTGCCCTCGGCGACGATCTGACCGCCCCGGTCGCCGCCCTCGGGCCCGAGGTCGACAATCCAGTCGGCCTGCTTGATCACGTCGAGGTTGTGCTCGATCACCAGCACCGTGTTCCCGGCGTCGACCAGCCGCTGCAGCACGTCCAGCAGCCGGTGCACGTCGGCCGTGTGCAGGCCGGTGGTCGGCTCATCCAGGATGTAGATCGTGCGGCCCGTCGCCCGGCGCGAGAGCTCCGTGGCCAGCTTCACCCGCTGGGCCTCGCCGCCGGAGAGGGTGGTGGCCGGCTGTCCGAGCTTGATATAGCCGAGGCCCACGTCCTGGAGGGTCTGCATCTTCTTGTAGATGCGCGGCAGGGGGCGGAAGAACTCCACCGCCTCGTCCACGGTCATGTCGAGGATTTCGGCGATGTTCTTGCCCTTGTAGTGCACCTCGAGCGTCTCGCGGTTGTAGCGCGCGCCCTTGCAGACCTCGCACGGCACGTAGACGTCGGGCAGGAAGTGCATTTCGATCTTGATGATGCCGTCGCCCTTGCAGGCCTCGCAGCGGCCGCCCCGCACGTTGAAGGAGAAGCGGCCCGGCTTGTAGCCCCGCATCTTCGCCTCGGGGGTCTGCGCCATCAGCTCCCGGATGAGGTCGAAGACACCCGTATAGGTGGCCGGGTTGGAACGGGGCGTGCGGCCGATCGGCGACTGATCGATGTCGATCACCTTGTCCAGGTACTCCAGGCCCTCGATGCCGTCATGGGCACCCGGGCGCGTGCGGGCCCCGTTCAGGTCGGCGGCCAGACGCCGGTACAGGATCTCGTTCACCAGCGTGGACTTGCCGGAGCCCGAGACGCCGGTCACCACGGTGAACGTGCCCAGGGGCACCCGGAAGGTGATGTTCTTCAGGTTGTGCTCCCGGGCGCCCTTCAGCACCAGCCACTTGCCGTTGGGCTTGCGCCGCCGCTCCGGAATCGGGATCTGCTTGCGCCCCGAGAGGTAGGCGCCGGTGAGCGATTCCGGCGTGGCCATGATCGTCTCCACCGGGCCTGCCGCCACCACGCGGCCGCCGGACTGTCCGGCCCCCGGGCCGATGTCGACGACCCAGTCGGCCGCCCGGATCGTGTCCTCGTCGTGCTCCACCACGATCAGCGTGTTGCCCAGGTCCCTGAGCTGCTGCAGGGTCTCGATCAGCCGGGCGTTGTCACGCTGGTGCAGCCCGATGGACGGCTCATCCAGGATGTAGAGCACCCCCACCAGGTGCGAGCCGATCTGCGTGGCCAGGCGGATGCGCTGCGCCTCACCGCCCGAAAGGGAACCGGCCGACCGGCTCAGCGTCAGGTAGTCGAGGCCCACGTTGATCAGAAAGCCGAGGCGGGCGTCGATCTCCTTCAGGATCTGGCGGGCAATGGCCCGCTCCTTCTCGGTGAGCTCAAGCCGGGAAAGGAACTGCCGGATCTGGACCACGTCCAGATCGGTCAGCTCGGCGATGGAGAGGCCACCCACCTTCACGGCCAGCGACTCCGGCTTCAGCCGGGCACCCTTGCAGGCGGGGCAGGGCCGGGTGGTCATGAACTCGGCCAGGTGGTCGCGGATGGCGTCGCTGGAGGTCTCGCGGTACATCCGCTCCAGCTGCTTGATGGCCCCCTCGTAGGGAACCTCGTACCATTTGCGCTGGCCGAACATGTTCTCGTACTGGAAGCGCACCTTGCCGTCGGGCCAGCCGTAGAGGAGGATGTCGATGAACTTGGGGTCCTGCTGGTTCAGCGGCACGTCCTTGCGGATGCCCAGCTGGCGGCAGAGCGCGTCCAGCATGTTGTGGAAGTACTGCTGCGAGGAGTTGGCCCACGGGATCAGGGCGCCCTCGTCCAGCGACAGGCTGGGGTCGAGGACAAGGTCCGGATCGAACTCGGTGTTGAAACCCAGGCCGGTGCAGGCCGGGCAGGCGCCGAAGGGCGAGTTGAAGGAGAAATTGCGCGGCTGCGGCTCGTCGATGGAGACGCCGCAGTCGGGGCAGGCGAAGTTCTCGCTGAAGAGCATCTCCTCGCCGCCCACCACGTCGACGGTGACGATGCCGCCGGCCAGTTTGAGCGCGATCTCCAGCGAGTCGGCGAGCCGCCGCCCGATGTCCGGCCGGACCACCAGCCGGTCCACCACCACCTCGATGGTGTGCTTCCGGTTCTTGTCGAGGGCGGGCGGCTGATCGGTCACGTCCATGATCTCGCCGTCGACCCGCATGCGCACGTAGCCGCCGCGGCGGATGTCCTCAAACACCCGCACGTGCTCACCCTTGCGGCCCCGCACCAGCGGCGCCAGCACCTGGATACGGGTGCGCTCGGGCAGGCGCAGGAGCGTGTCGACCATCTGATCCACCGTCTGCCGCGTGATGGGCCGGCCGCACCTGGGACAGTGGGGCCGGCCGATGCGGGCATAGAGGAGCCGCAGGTAGTCGTAGATCTCGGTGACGGTGCCCACGGTGGAGCGCGGGTTGCGCGAGGTGGTCTTCTGGTCGATGGAGATCGCAGGCGAGAGCCCTTCGATGGACTCCACATCGGGCTTGTCCATCTGCCCCAGGAACTGCCGGGCGTAAGCGGAGAGCGATTCCACGTACCGCCGCTGACCCTCGGCGTAAATGGTATCGAACGCGAGGGACGACTTGCCCGACCCGGAGACGCCGGTGAAGACCACCAGCTTGTCCCGGGGAATCTCCAGGGTGATGTTCTTCAGGTTGTGCTGGCGCGCACCCCTGATCACCAGACGGTCCTTGGCCACAGCCCAACGCCCCCCACCGGTGGATCAATCAATAGTAGATGGTACCACATCCAGTGTCGCCTCTGCGACGAGGAAATGATACCATGACGAACATTTGTTTGCAACACGTTCCCACGTTCGCTGGTGTGCTATAATAATTTAGTTAACGTGCGGATGGAAAAGATTCGCCATCAGCCCGTCCGCCACACCAGGAAAGGGGGCGAGAGTTCCGTGCCCCGTGAAGGCAAGAATCCCACCGATCTGATCGAGGTCATCGACGTCCGGGGGCGTACCCTCACCCCCTGCAGGCGCGAGGTCGCCGAACGGGAGGTCAGGCTGGGCCGGGCCCGTTGGGTCGGCCGCGCCCGCATCCGGCTCCGCTTTGATCCGTTCGCCTACCGGCACATCCGGCTGAAGGTGCTGGCCCGCGACCGCTACACGTGCTACTGGTGCGGCCGGCCCGGCTTTACGTTGGACCATGTGATCCCCTGGTCCAAGGGCGGTCTCACCACCATGGACAACTGTATCTGCGCCTGTGAGGAGTGCAACGGCCGGCGCGGCGACCTGGACGCCGCCGAGTTCGCCCGCCGCATGGGCCGGCCCACGCCCGCACCCGGGAAGACCGCCGCCGGGGGCAAGCGGCCGCCGGTACGCTTCGTGCGCATGACCCACCTCCTGGAGTCTGCCCCGGTCAGCCGGGGTTCGCTCTACTAGTTGACAACGTCAGGGAGGCCGGGGGGTAAGCCCCCGGCCTCCGCACGTTCCGGTGTGGCCCCACAGCCCGCTCAGCGCTCCAGCCGGATCCACACGCGGCCGGGCGTCGGATCGATCTTGAAGATCCGCGGGACCATCGGGCTGCCGACCTCGATGTAAGGGATGCCCTCCAGGCGATGCACATCCGGGAACGCGCCGCCGGCACTCAGGTAGGCCGCAGCCTTGCCTGACTCCTCCTCGAACTCCGTCAGCCAGCGCTGCACGAGTTCGGCCTCGCGCCCGTCGGCCCAGGCCGGGGGCGCCTCGCCGCCGACCACCACGACCTGCCGGATCGCCTGATCTCGCGCCGTCAGCGACAGAAGCGTCTGCAGGCCGGGCAGTTGGCCGAACTCGGTGGCTCTGAGCCCGCCCTGCTCGGTGCCCAGCAGGATGAAGCGCACGCCGCCGGCGTCGAAGTAGCGGGCCGGAGGCACCATCTCATAGACCGGCACATCACTGCGGCCGAGGTCGGTCAGCGCCTGCCGCACCACCTCCCCGAGGCCGGCGTTGACCAGGAAGAAGGCAGGGTCGGCCGCCAGCGCCGTGGCGACGACCGGCTGCGGCTCCACCTCCGGCGTCTGCCCCAGCACGGCGAAGGACCAGCTGCCCTCGCCGGCCGCATTCCCTGGCGCGAGGATCACGTCGGGCGCCTCCGCGGGCTCCGGTACCTCCGGCATCGCCAGGGCCTCACTCACCGTCAGGTCGGCAAACTGCAGCACGCTGGAGTAGATCCGCGTCGTGTCGGTCTCCACCGGGTAGACCCGGTAGAGGCTGACCGGATAGGCGACCCCGTCCGGAATTCGGGCCTCCACATAACGCCAGCCGGTCCAGTCCACCTTCCGGGCCAGGTCAACCGTGTAGCTGCCGCCGGCGGCGTCCTTCAGCACCGCCCGGAGCCAGGCCCCCTGGCCGTCGCCCTTCACCCAGAGCCCGAACCGATCTGGCTGCCCGGGCAGCACCACCGGTGCCGCCGCCTGCAGGTACGCCGCCCGGTTGCTGGAGGCCGGCCCGAAGTGATACTGCAGGGCCATGGCGGCGCCTGCGGGCCCGCCCGCACCGCCGGTCCCGGCCGCCCCGTTCGCATGGCCACCTTCGTCGGCCCCGTTCACGCCGTTGCCGTTGGCAGGGATGTCGCCCGGTGCGACGGCGCCGCCCACCTCGTCAGGGTAACGGGCGAACTCCCAGAGTGCGGGATCGCTGAGGGCGCTGAGCACGGTCGTGGCGTGTCCGGAGACGAAGGGAATGAAGGTTTCACGGCCCTGCACCGCCACCCGGATCAGGCCCGTTCCGGGGGCTACGGGGAAGGCCCGCAGGCCGTCGCCCTCCCGTTCCACGCGTACCAGGGAGGAATCGTAGGAAATCTCCAGGTCGTCGGGGTCGATTGTGGCCCGGTAGCCGTCTGCGTCATGGCCGATCACCGTGAAGAAGGCTCCCTCTGCGGCCGTGAGGCGCAGCCCGCCGGCGGCGGAGGTCGTGAGGCCGGCCAGCCGCCCCAGCACCCTGATGCGGGCCTCGGCCGTGAGTCCCTCCGCTTCGACGGTGACCACCGCCGAGGCGCCCGCCGGCACCGGTGCGCCGTCCGCGCCTGCCGCCGTGTAGCGGCCGTCCGCCGTGATGGTGCCCGGCCCCGCCAGGGACCAGGCCGGCGTCTCCACCGGCGCGGCCTCGTACTGCTCGTCCAGGGCCGTCACCGTCAGCGTGCGGGATAGCCCGGGGAACACGCGCGGCTCCCCCTCCACCTGCAGCCAGTGCGCCACGCCTGATCCGGGCTCGGCGAAGAGGCCGACGCCGTTGGGAATGCGACGCTCGGCCCCGTCGGCCGGGCGGTTGATCACCGTAAGGCCGCTGGTTCCGGGCAGGCGGGCGACCATGGTGGTCGAGCCGCCGCCGTCCAGCTCCAGGGCCGAGTGGGCGCCGAACTCCCGCATCAGCTCCGCCACTTCCCGGAGCGAGAGCCCCCGGCTGAGGGACAAGTCACCGTCAATCGCCAGCAGGTACATCCGGCTGCCGTCCTTCGAGAAGCCGATGGCCGTGCGGGGGCGGCGGGAGGTGCCATCCAGGCCGTCCACAACGCTGCCGTCGTCCACGAGCACGTTCTGACCGCCCAGGGCCCACCACACGTCGGGGACAGCGCGATAGCTCACCGAAACCGGGTCGCCCACGTTGAGCCGCGCCAGCGGGGCGGCCATGTCGCCGGTACCGACCAGGATGAAGCCGTCCGCGGGCACAGGATCACCGCTCACCTTCGGACTGATGGAGACCACCCGGCCCTGGCGCACCACCACTTCACACCCGACGGCGGCATCGCCCATGGCCCAGGGCCGGTCGATTGTCCAGAGCGAGGTGAAGATGCCGATGGCGCCCTCGGGCACCACCGGGGTGTTGACGACTGCCAGCGGATAGGAACCATCGGGTGTGGTCACGGTTCCCTCCAGCACCACAGAGGCCAGGCGGCCGATGCGGTCCTTCCCCACCAGGACGCCGTTGGGCCAGTTGGGCAGAGGCGATTGCAGGTACTGGCCGTTCTGCACCACCGTTCCCAGTGCGATGCCCGTTCCGGCCATGGCGAAGAAGTCGCCGTTGACGGCGGCGACGGCCCCGGCGCGGGCGGCCATCGCCGAGAGCGGCTCCCGCTCGGTCAGTGCGGGTGCGGTGAGCACGTCGGACCGAAGCGTGGGCTCGGAGAGGTCGGCCATGAGCAGCCAGCCGTTCACCCAGCCATGAGGATAAAGACGCTGAAACGACGTTACCGTCAGCCCCTGTGCGACGGGCGTCACCTGCTGGTGCGCGCTGACGTAGGGCGCGACGGAACCAGGGCCCGGGTTGGCGGCGGCGGGCGCCGCCAGCGCGGCCACCAGCAGTGGCGTCAAGAGCCAGGTCAATCGCTTCATCAAGAGGTGCCCTCCTGGACAGGTTTATGTAACCTGTAACCTTGGACGGGCCAGGAGGTGCAGTGGTTTCCATGTTGACGTGTAAATGATGGAGAGGGGACCAGATTCGGTCCCCTCTCATGTTCTCTGGCACGGTCACTCGGGCTGGGAGTGAATCCAGTCCGCGATGGCCTGCACCACGTACTCGGGCACGTTGGCGGCCACCATGTACTCGGCCATCGTGCTCATCTCGCCTTCGCCCTCGGTAAAGAGGTGGTTCAGCTTCGGGAACAGCTGGAAGGTGAGGTTCGTCCGCCCGGCGAGGTCGGCCTGAAGGCTCTCGAACTCCGAGACCGGCACCTGGAAGTCCCGGGCGCCCTGCAGGAACAGGATCGGCTGCTGCTGCTCCCGGAGCAGTTCAGACGCCTTGGGCACCAGGTCGTGCCAGTAGTGCGGGGTGCCGAGGGCGTAGCCTTCGGGCGGGTTGTCGGGATCGAAGGCGGGGTCGCGCAGCATGTCGAGCTGCGGCTTGATGAACTCAAGCTGCTCGGGCGGCAGCTGTCCCGACTCCACCAGGATGCGGTTCTGGGCCCACAGAGTGTCGAGCATGCTGTTGGGCGCCGCCATGGCGATGCCGCCGCGGATCAGACCCTCCTCGTCCTGGGCGAAAATGCGGGGAAGGGCGAGGCCGCCCAGCGAGTGGCCGAGCACGTAGATCTGGTCACGGGCGATGCGCTCGTCCGCCGCGAGCAGGCGCACGGCCGCCAGGGCGTCCTCCACCGACTCCTCCTGCAGCGTGAACTCCGGGTTGCTGCCGAACTTCTGCGAGTGCACGTAGGTGCGCTTGTCGAACCGCAGGGTGGCAATGCCCTGGGCCGCCAGGCCTTGAGCGAGGTCACGGAAGGGCTTCACGGCGTAGGCCGTCTCGTCGCGGTCCACGGGGCCCGAGCCGTGGACCAGCACCACCGCGGGGAAAGGCCCCTCGCCGGCAGGCAGCGTCAGGGTGCCGGGCAGGGCCCAGGGGGCCTCGCCGATCACGACCTCCTTCTCGGTGAAGCTCTCCGGGTCGGCGTAGGGCGGGTCGCCCGCGACGGGCACAGGAGCGTAAGCGTCGATGCGGAAGTCGTCAACGCGCCCCTCGCCGTCGAAGCGGATCGTTACCTTGAGCGGCGCCTGGGTAAAGGGAACGAGGAGGTCGACGTTGTGGTGAACCGCCGTGGTGCTCGCACCCAGCACCTGCGGGCGCCCGGGCTCACCGTACGACGCCAGCTGGAGCCCGGTCAGCAGGAGCAGTTCGGGGGAGACGGCCTCCTGCAGGGCCGGGCTGAACCGGGCGTGTACGGTGCTGAGCTCGCCCCGCAGCAGGTCACGGGCGAGCCGGTGGGCCTGGAGCACGTACGGGTCGACCCGGGCCTCCCGCGCCTCGGGGTCCCAGGTGACCGGCATGGCCAGCAGGCTGTCCATGAAGGCCTGGGGCACCATCGTGCGGTCGTCCACGATGATCGCCTCGGCGCCGATTGGGACGGCCTGCCCGTCCACCACGGCCTCGGTGGCACCGATCTGCAGGGTGGCGGTGACGCCATCGTCGGTGACGACGGTGACCGTGCGGGTCTCGCCATCCCACTCCACGGTCGCGCCGGTCGCCTCGGCCAGGAACCTGAGCGGCACCAGGTCGGCGGCGGCCGCCAGCGCCGGTGCGGCCGGCCAGCAGGTGAGCGCGGCCAGCAGGACGAGGGCCAGCCCGCGCCGGATCCAGTGGATCACACGCATACCATCTCCTCCTTCGCCTGTGCGTTCACACGAAGAAGGAGTTCGGGACAGGAGGGGATGTCCCCTGCGCGCTGGAGCAAGATCGGCAGGCTGGCCCGCGCCCCGGGCGTCGGCTTGCCCCTTCGGGAGGCCAGGAGCCGGGCGCAGTGCGCCGCAGCGGTCAGACCAGGACAACCTTATAGTGGCGGAGCCAGACCTCCAGTTGAATCAGGTAGGCCAGGTACTGGGGGCCGGCCATGAGCTGGCCGAACCAGGGGAGGCCGGTGGCTTCCTGCTCCTGCTCCGCCAGGGCCCGCACGCGGTCGGCTCTGACGATCTCGTGCAGGCGGCACGCCGGGTCGTCCAGCAACGAGAGCAGCAGGTCTCGGACCATGCGGAAGTAATCGGGGTTGTGGGTCTTGGGGAAGGGGCTCTTGCGCCGAATGCGCACGGCCTCCGGCACCACCCCGCGCAGCGCCTCGCGGAGGATGCCCTTCTCGCGGCCGCCATAGGTCTTGAGCGACCAGGGGATGTTCCAGACGTACTCGACCAGGTGGTGGTCGCAGACGGGAACGCGGGCCTCCACTCCGGCCGCCATCGACATGCGGTCGTTCCGGTCCAGCAGCGTGGCCATGAACCAACAGAGGTTGAGGTAGAACATCTCCCGCCGGCGGGCCTCCTCGGGTTCCTCGCCCGGCAGCCGGGGTACGCTGGCCACGGTATCGCTGTATCGCTGGGCCACGTACTCGTCGGCCGTGATGTTGCCCGTCACGCCCGGTTGCAGCAGCGCCGTCCGCTCGGCCAGCGAGCGCACCCAGGGGAAGGAGCCGCCCGCATGGAGGGCCGGCTGGTGAAACCATGGGTAACCGCCGAAGACCTCGTCCGCGCACTCGCCCGAGAGGACCACCGTGGCCCCCTTCTTGATCTCCCTGCAGAAGAGGTAGAGCGATGCGTCCACGTCGGCCATGCCGGGCAGGTCCCGGATGAGCGTGGCCTTGGTCAGAGCCGCGACCAGTTCGGGCGTGTCGATGATGACGTCGTGGTGAACGGTTCCCAAGGTGTCCACCATGGTCTGGACGAAGGGGCGATCCGGGTCGGGCTGGAAGGCGTGGGCCCGGAAGTGCCGGTCGTTGCCCGCGTAGTCGATGGACCAGGTGTGAAGCGGCCCTCGCCCTTCGGCGCGGAAGACCTCGGCGGCAAAGGCGGTGATGGCGCTGGAGTCCACGCCCCCGGAGAGCAGGGTGGCCACCGGCACGTCGGCCACCAGCTGCCGGTGGACGGCGGCGCGCAGGAGTTCCCGCACCCGCTCTGCCGTCTCCGCCGGGCCGTCCGTGTGGGGCCGGCTCTCCAGCCGCCAGTAGGGCTGCGTCCGCAGGCCGCGGCGGTCGTAGATCAGCCAGTACCCGGGCAGGAGCTCCCGCACCCCGCGGAAAACGCCGTGGCCGGGCGTGCGGGAAGGCCCCAGGTAGAGGATCTCGGCCAGCCCTTCCGCGTCCACCTCCGGCCTGACCAGCGGGTGCGCCAGCAGCGCCTTCAGCTCAGACCCAAACACCAAGCTCCGGCCCATCTCTTTGTAGAACAGCGGCTTGACGCCGAACCGGTCGCGGGCCAGGAAGAGCCGCTGCTCGGCCTCATCCCATACTGCGAAGGCGTAGATGCCATTGAGGCGCTCGGTGCAGGCCGGCCCCCATTCGATATAGGCGACCAGCAGAACCTCGGTATCCGACTGCGTGGTGAAGGCGTGCCCCCTGGCCGTGAGCTCCGCCCGCAGTTCGTCCGTATTGTACAGTTGCCCATTGTAGACCAGCACGTAGGTCCGGTCTCCCCGGCGGCGGACCATGGGCTGCACACCCCCGACCAGGTCCACCACCGCCAGGCGCCGGTGACCGAACGCGCAGTGCGCGGACAGCCAGGTACCCCCGGCGTCGGGACCCCGCTCAGCCAGCGGAGCGGTCATCGCTTCCACTACCGGACCGTGCTGGGAGAGGTCCTTCTCCCAGTCGACCCAACCGGCTATGCCACACATCGCTTGTGCTGTCCCCCCGTACCGGCTGAACACACCGGCTGAATACTCCATGGTACTCGCCGGCGGCGGGATCTCCCCCTTAGAGCACGCCAGGGGCGCCCCCGGCAGCGGTGCCGCACGTGGCATGGAGACGCAGGTTAGTCGTCGCCCGTATGGGAGTGCACCGGCACGGATTGGAAGTCGGGGTAAGCCCGCACGCCGTGCTCGGTGTCCAGGCCGGAGAGCTCCTCCTCCCTGGAGACCCGGAGCCCCACGGTCGCCTTGATGACGGCGAAGATCAACAGGCAGGCCGTGAAGCTATAGCCGAATACCGCCGCCGCACCCAGGGTCTGGATGCCCAGCAACTGCGGCCCGCCCCCCGTGAGCAGCCCCTGCGTTTCATGGAAGAGCCCCACCGCCAGGGTGCCCCAGAACCCGGCAAAGCCGTGCACGGGAATGGCGCCCACGGCGTCGTCGATCCGGAACCGCTCCAGCAGGGCCGTGCCCGGGGCCAGGAGCAGCCCGGCCACGGCGCCGATCACGATGGCGGCGGCCGGCGAGACGAAGGCGGTGCCGGCGGTGATGCCCACCAGGCCGGCCAGAGCGCCGTTCAGCGCGGCCCCGACCTCCCAGATGCCAGTGCGCAGGTACGCGCTGAGCAGTGCCGCCAGGGCGCCGGCGGCCGCACCCAGGTTGGTGGTCACCGCAATCCGGCCGATGTTCGGGTCGGTAGCCGACAGCGTGCTGCCCGGGTTGAAGCCGAACCAGCCGAACCAGAGGATGAACACCCCCAGGGCTGCCAGCACCAGGTTGTGGCCGACGATCTTCCGCGGCCGGCCCTGCTTGTCGTAGCGCCCGATGCGGGGACCCAGGAAAATCAGGCCCGCCAGCGCGGCCCACGCGCCCACCGAATGCACCACCGTCGAACCGGCGAAGTCGACAAAGCCCAGCTGGGCGAGCCAGCCGCCGCCCCAGATCCAGTGGCCCACCACCGGGTAGACGAGCAGCGTGATGGCGGCACTGAAGAGCAGATAGGCCGAGAACTTGGTGCGCTCCGCCATCGCCCCGGAGACGATGGTCGACGCCGTGCCGGCAAACGTGGTCTGGAACCAGAGGAACACGAAGAACGGAATCGCCAGACCCAGGTGAAGGAAGCGGGACTCGGCAGACCCGAAGCCGCCGAGGCCGATCAGTCCGGCGGCATCAGCCCCGAACATCAGCCCGAAGCCCACTGCCCAGAAGGCAATAGAGGCCACCACGAAGTCCATCAGATTCTTGAGCACGATGTTCGCGGCGTTTTTGGAGCGAGTGAACCCGGCCTCCACCATCGCAAACCCCGCCTGCATGAAGAAGACCAACGAGGCGGCCACCATCGTCCACGCCGAATCGATCCCCACAGTCCATCCATCCAGGTTCATCGCTCCAGCCCTCCTTTGTGCCTGCCGAATACCGCATTCCGGTCTCGGCGACAGGATGATCACCCGCTGCCTGACGGGTGAAAACGTGATCGTGTCGTTGACCCCCCGGCACGCTACTCTGTGCTGATGCCGGGATCAGCCTGTTGCCCCGCCGGCCGGAGCGCCACAAAATGCCGGCCGCAGTCGAGCATGAGGCCCATGACCTCGGCCGCCTCCTCGGGCTGCCGGGCCTCCAAGAGGATGCGGTGGTAGACCGACAGGAGTTCCGTCAGGTCCTTCTCCCCCTGCTCCCCGACAGGGGTGAGCTGCACGCGCGCCCCCTTGGCGATTCGCCGCCGGAGCGCCGCCTCGTCCAGCCCCAGTTCCGGCTGAAGGCGCACGTAGACCACGCCGCCGGTCATCCCGGAGCAGATCCACGGCCCGGGGTCGCCGAGCACCACGACGCGCCCCTGCGTCATGTACTCGAAGGCGAACCCCTTCAGGTTGGCCCGGGTGCCGATGGAGCCCAGGTCGTCCCGGAGCGGCTCCCGGATGCGGCCGCCGAGGATCAGGTCGGCCCCGGAGAGCCGGATGCCGCAGCGGGCGTCGGCGTCGCCCTGCACGACGAACAGCCCGCGCTGGGCGCCGTAGGCAAACGACTTGCCGACCGCCCCGTTGACCCACTGCCCCCTCCGGTTCCGGTGCTTCAGGATGACGACGCGTCCGCCCAGCATTCCCTTGCCCACGCCGTCCTGCGCGCCGCCCTGCACCCGGACGGAGACGGCGCCGGTGGAGAAGGCGGCGAGGCCGTTGCCCGCGATGGAGCCCTCCGCGAGTTCGATCTGTGCGGCGAAATCCGGAGGAAGGTCGGGCAGCCGTGCTTCCGCCGCGTCCGGACGCACCCGGGCCCGGGCCACCGCGCCGGCCACGGCGGTGCCGATGATGCGGTCGCGGGCGGTGACGCCGGCCTGTCGGTGGCAGACCGCCGACTCCCCGGCCCGGGCCCGGCCGGCGGCCACTGCGGCGATCTCCCGGCTCAGTTCGCTGCGGGCGTACCGGCGGACAGGGACCCGTTCGGCCGCCGGAACGGCGGGCACCTCCCAGGGCACGGGGGCGATCAGCCCGGAAAGGTCGACCCTGCCCAGACCCCGCGCCTGCCAGAGCAGTTCCGCCCGCCCCACCAGGTCCTGCGTGCGGCGGAACCCCAGCTCGGCCGTGAGCTGGCGCACCTCCTCCCCCACGCAGGTGAAAAGCGTCACCAGCCGCTCCACGGCCTCCTCGTAGACCCGGGGCACGAAGGCCCTGAGGCCCCTCGCCCGCGCCTCCGCACAGCTCTCGATCTGCGTGGCGATGCCCACGTGGCAGGTGTCCAGGTGGCAGCCCCGGCAGATGGTACAGCCGACGGCCACCATCGCCAGCGTGGCGAAGCCCACCCGGTTGGCCCCCAGCAGCATCATCTTCACCACGTCGGTGCCCGAGCGCATGCCCGAGTCGGCCCAGATCTCCACCCGGTCACGGATCCCTGCCGCCACGAGGGCGAGGTGGGCCTGCCGCACCCCGATTTCCACCGGCAGACCGGCGTGGCGCAGGGCGTGCTGGCGGGCAGCCCCGGTGCCGCCGTCGTAGCCGCAGAGCGCCACCACGTCGGCGCCCGCCTTGGCCACGCCCACCGCGATGGTGCCGATGCCAGGGACGACGGGCATCTTCACGACGATCTTCGCCAGCGGGTTGACGGTGCGGAGTTCCTCCACCAACTGGGCCAGGTCCTCGATGGAGGAGATGTCGTGGTTGTTGGAAGGCGAGATCAGGTCGACCCCCACGGTGGCGTTGCGCGCCCGGGCGACCTTGGCCGAGACCTTGGCCCCCGGCAGGTGGCCGCCCTCGCCGGGCTTCGCCCCCTGGCCGATCTTGATTTCGATGAAGCGGCTGCCGTTCAGCATTTCGGCGTGGACGCCGAACCGGCCGGAAGCCACCTGCTGTCCCCGCCAGCGCCAGTACCGGCCGACCATGTCGGGGATCTCGCCGCCCTCGCCGTTCATGCAGACGATGTCAAGCCGCCGGGCCGCCTCGGCGTAGGCCCGGAAGGCCGTCTCGCCCTGGGAGCCGAACGACATGCCCGAGATGGTGATCGGGTAGCGGTAGCCTTCAATGGTGGTATCCACCTCGGCCGTGAGGGGGCGCTCCCGTCCGTGCGGCCGGAAGTCCAGCAGGTGGCGCAGGCAGACGGGGGTCTCCCGCTCCTGCTTCCCAAGCCGCACCAGGTAGTCGGCGTACTTGCTGCCGTCGGCCGCCGCCTCGCCGGCGGCTTTCCAGAGGCGGGGCCAGAAGCGGAAGGTGCGCGGCAGCCTGCCGCTGCCCTGTCCTGCGGCCACCTGGTAGCGCTCGTGCGCGTCTGCCTTCAGCCGGGCCAGCGAGAGCCCGCCCTCCTCGGAACCCAGAAACCCTCCGGTGGCGAAGTAAGCGGCCACCTCCGGACGGAGCCCGACGTGGCTGAAGCACCGGGCGTAGCCCCTGAGCTCGTGGATGCCCAGCGTGGAGATGACCTTCTCCAGCCCCTTGCGGAGGGCGGAGAGCAGGTTGGCCAGTCCCTCCTCCGGCGCAGGTCCGGCCTGGGCCGCGGCCTCCAGCATGAGGTAAGGGTTGACGGCGTCGGCCCCCAGGCCCAGGGCGAGTACCACGTCGTGCAGGGAGCGGAGCGCACCGGAGCGCAGCACCAGCGAGCACTGCCGTCGCAGGCGGTGCCGGCCATCTGCCTGCGCCGCCGCGTGAAGCGCCCGGTCCACCGCCGAGAGGATGAGGTGGGGGTCGATCCAGTGCCGGTCGCCGACGAGGGCGTCGCCGTCGTCCAGGAGAAGCACCTGGGCGCCGCGCTGCACCGCCTCCACGGCCTCCGCGGCCAGCCGGGCGAGCGCCTGCGCCAGCGGCTCGGTGGGTGTAAAGTACAGGGCGATGCGCTGCACCGCGCCGGGGGAGCCGGCCTGAAACGCCGCCAGCAGGTCGGGGAGCAGCCAGGTGCCGGCCGAGCGGGCCAGCCGGCGGCCGGCCGCCGGAGGAACCAGCGGTTCGGCACGCTCTCCGCCCAGGAGCACCGGGATGCCCAGCTCCACCCGCGTCGCCGCCAGGCTGCGGGCGTCGTCCTCGCCCCGCAGGTGGATGGGCGGGCGCACGCCGAGCACCGCGCGGGTGGAGAAGTGCTCGATCTCCCGCTCCCGGTCCACGGCCGGGTTGGTGACCACCGCCACCGACTCCTTGAAGTAGTCGGCAAGGTTCTGCCTCGTCTCGGCGAGGCAGGCCAGCGGTCCGTCGTACCCGAGGGAGCCGATGGGCTCGGCACCGGTGCGGGCCATAGCCGTCACCTGCTCCAGGTCCTCGGCGCTCCAGCCCATGGCGGCCATCAGTCGGTCCCGCTCCACCCCGGCGTTGGCGCGGCCGGGTTCGGCCGCGGGCGGCACGCCGTTTCCCTGGGCGGCGGGCGTCCCGTCCGCCTGCGGTGTCCAACCGTCCTCCACAGGCCCGCCGACGGCGATGAAGCGCCGGTAGCTCGCCGGTGCGGGGAAACGCTGCCGCGAGAGCTGCAGCACCCGATCCTGCAGCCGGGTGTAGGGCAGCAGCTCCGGCTCGCAGCCCTGGGGGAGGATCACCCCCACCCTCTCGCCCGGCGCCAGGGGGCGCGGATCCCGCACGAGGTCGACGCTGTTCACGATGCCCGGCTCCGAGGAGAAAAAGAGGCACTCCTCGGTTTCCACATGCCACAGGGGGCGCAGCCCCATGGCGTCCACCGACGCCACCAGGTAGTCGCCGCTGCGGGCGAGAATGGCCGCAGGCCCCTGGGCAAACGGGCCCCAGGCCTGCCGGTAGTACATATAGAGATCCTGCAGCGCCCCGGGCATCTGCTTGATCTCCCCGATGATCGGCGGGAAGAGCATCTCCATGGCCTCGAAGAGGGTCAGGCCGTGCAGATGGACCAGCCCCTCGACGGTGCGGTTGAGGTCCTGCGAGTCGGAGCCGCCCCGGTGGAGGGCAATGCCCACCAGCGGCGCCTGCTCCCGCAGGGCCCGGATGGTGTTGATCTCGCCGTTGTGCCCCAGCACCGAGAACGGCTGCACCCGCTCGAAGGCGGTGGCCGTGTTGGTGGAGTACCGGTTGTGCCCCAACACGGCGCGGCTCTCGCAGCGGGGGTCCCCGAGGTCGGGGTAGTAGGCCGCCAGGACGGCGGCATCCCCGCGCACCTTGTAGACCACCGTGTCGGGGGAGAAGGAGCAGACGTGCAGGTCTGTCTCCGCCTCCAGGGCGACCGTCAGCTGGAAGCAGGCCCTGTCGGCCGCCTGCCGGTCGGCGGCGGGCGCCAGCACCGCCACCTGCCAGAACTCGGGCTCATCCTGCCGTCCGCGCACCCCGAGGGCCTCCCGGTTGACCGCCCCGCTGCGCTGGGCGAGAATCCGGAAGCCGTCGGCCGCCATGCGCCGGCAGATCTGCTCCTTCAGGGGGCCCGACCAGTACGCCTCGCGCTGGGGAATGAAGATGTGCGCCACCGCAAAGTGGGGCTCCCCGACCAGCCGCGGATCCTGCCCGGCGTCGCGCAGCAGCGCTGCCCACAGCCGGCGCGGGATGTCGATCTGCACCCCGCACCCGTCGCCCTCGCCGTCGACGTCGCCCGAGCGGTGGACCATGCGGGCCAGGGCAGCCAGCGCGTCCGCCACGACCGCATGCGTCGGGTATCCATCCTTGCGCACGGCCGCCATGAGAGCGCAGGCGTCGTGCTCGTTCTCCACCAGGTACCGCCGGATGTCGCGCTCGCTAAGCACGAACCGCACTGCTCTCTCACCTCTTTCGCAGCCTCCTCGCCGGGGTGCCGGTTAGCGCCCCCGCTATGTGAAAATTGTGTTTTGCAGTATACGGGCGGCATCCACTTAATGTCAATGCGCGTGCGGCCTCTGCCCAAATACAAGTTCGGTATCGGTATGCAGCGAGGTTTCAATCAACGCGAGGACCAGAGACAGATCCACCGGGAACCGACCGTCACGACAGAACTTGGCCACAGGCAAAAGGCTGCCCCGGAAGAGCCGCTGGCTCCTCCGGGGCCGTTCCGTCTCGCCCGGCCGACCCCTAGTCCGCGGGCGCCTGTTCTGTGGACAGGTGATGCCAGTACTTCTCCCGCAGCACCTTCTTGTTGAACTTGCCCACACTGGTCTTGGGCACCTCAGCGATGAAGACCACGTCGTCCGGAATCCACCAGTCAGCCACCTTCCCCTTCAGGAACGCCTTGATCTCGTCTGCGGTGAGCGCGGCGCCGGGCTTCGGCACCACGCAGGCGAGGGGCCGCTCCTGCCACTTCGGGTGGTAGACCGCCACCACCGCGGCCTCGGCCACTTGCGGGTGGGCCATGATCGCGTTCTCCAGGTCGACCGACGAGATCCACTCGTCGCCGGACTTCACCAGGTCCTTCATCCGGTCGACGATCTGCATGTAGCCGTCCGGGTCCACGGTGACCACGTCGCCGGTGTAGTACCACCCGTCCCGGAACGTCTCCGCCGACCGTTCATCGTTGTAGTAGGCGCCGGCAATCCACGGCCCGCGCAGGGCCATCTCCCCCATTCCCTTGCCGTCCCAGGCCACCTCGGCGCCGTCCGGGTTCACGACCCGCATGTCCAGGCCCGGGACGAGCATGCCCTGCTTCGCCTTCTTCGCGTACCGCTCGCTCGCCGGCAGATCCTCCAGCGTGGACTTGAGCCGGCTCACGTGGGTGACCGGTGCCCCCTCGGTCATGCCGTACGCGTGCAGGAACGGCACACCCAGCTTCAGTTCGTACGCCTCGATCAGCGCCCGGGGCGGGGCCGCGCCGCCGCAGGCGATGCGGGTGATGGAGGAGAGGTCGTACCCCTTCTGCTCCACCGCCTGCAGCACGCCCATCCAGACCGTGGGCACTCCGGCAGCCAGGGTGACCTTTTCATCCTGGATCAGCTGGCAGAGGAGGTGCGGGTCGGGACGGGGACCGGGCAGCACCTGCTTGGCGCCCATCCAGAGGGCTGCGAAGGGCAGGCCCCAGGCGTTCACGTGGAACATCGGCACCACGGGCATGCACACGTCTTTCTCCGAAATCCCGATGGTGTCGGCCATGCAGACCATCATCGAGTGGAGGTAGATCGCCCGGTGGGCATAGGTGACCCCCTTGGGCAGGCCGGTAGTGGCCGACGAGAAGCACATGCCTGCCTCCGCCCACTCGTCGACGTCGTCGGGGAACCGGTAGTCAGCGGAGGCGGCGGCCAGCAACTCTTCATAGCTGTGGACCGGGGAAAGCCTGGTCTCCGGCAGGGGCCCGTCGGCCATGATGATGTAGTGCTCCACCGTCTCCAGGCGGGGATGCACCGCCTCGACCAGCGGCACCACGTCCGGGTCGACCAGGAGCACGCGGTCCCCGGCGTGGTTGATCACGTAGGTCAGGTGATCCGGGGGAAGCCGCAGATTGACGGTGTGCAGCGAGGCCCCCATACAGGGCACCGCGAAGTAGGCTTCCAGGTGCCGGTGATGGTTCCAGGCGATGGTGCCGACCCGGTCCCCGCGCCGAACGCCCAGCCGGGTGAGGGCGGCCGCGAGCCGGCGGGTCCGCTCGTGGTAGTCGGCGTAGGTGTACCGGAACATCCCTGCACCCGTGCGGGAGACGATCTCCCTGTCCGGGAAGTAGCGCCGTGCCCGCTCGAGCATGGTGTGCAGGGTCAGCTGGTGCCGCATGGTCATCGGTCACAACCCCTCCTCTTCTTCCCGCCGCTGGCCGGCGCGGCGGGAGTGTTTCTTCACCTATTGGCCGTGCCCTGCGGATGACCTTCTGATATTACCCACTATTCTGGCTACTTGTTCCGATGAAACTGCGCCCGCAGCCGGGCATGCTGCGACCCGCCACACCACCTCGGCGGACCCGGCCGGGGGCGGGCACCCACAGACACCAGGCCCACCGGGAGAAGCCCCCGGTGGGCCTGCCGGTCCGTTCTTCAGGTTCCGCTCCGGTGAACCGCCCGCTCCGCTGCCATGAGGCGGAACCGCTGCAGCACCACCAGCGCCTGGCCGCCGATGAGGGCGCCCGCCGCGCTGCTGGCGGCGAAGCTGGGGATGTAGAAGCCGATGCCGCCCGCGGCCACCTTGGCATCGCCCATCAGCAGCACCGCCACCGGGTAGGCCGCCACCGCGCCGATCAGGCCCGTGCCGATCACCTCGCCGGCCATCGCCGCCAGCCGCGAGCCGGTACGCTGGTAGAAAAGGCCCGCCAGCACGGCGCCGAAGATCGTCCCCGGAATCGCCAGCGGCGTACCGCTTCCCAGCAGGATGCGGATCACGGCGATGCCCAGGCCCACCCCCCCGGCGTAGACGGGGCCCAGCATGGCGCCGGCCACCACGTTGATGGCGTGCTGCGCCGGGAACAGCTTCGCCCCGAACAGCGGGATCGCCGAGACGTAGGAGGAAGCCACGCCGAGCGCCACCAGAATCGCCATCCGGGTGAGGAGTTCGGTCCGGTTCATGTCCATCCCCCCCGCTTGGCGCTTTCGACCTCTTCCAGAATCGCACGGGCCGCCGCCCCGGGATCAGCCGCCCCGGCGACGGCGGAGATCACCGCCACGCCCGCGGCCCCCGCCGCGATCACGGGCGCTGCCCCGCCGATGCCGATGCCGCCGATGCCGACCACCGGCAAGCAGGTCGCCTCGCTCACCCGGCGGACGACGTCCGGACCGTAAGGCGCGCCGGCGTCGGCCTTGGACGGAGTCGCGTACACCGGCCCGGCGCCGATGTAGTCCGCCCCGGCCGCCTCGGCGGCCCGGGCCTCCCCGGCCGTCTCGCACGTGGCCCCGATGATCGCCTCCGGCCCCAGGATCCGCCGGGCCGCCGCCACCGGCATGTCGTCCTGCCCGAGGTGGACCCCGTCGGCCCCGACCGCCAGCGCCAGGTCCACCCGGTCGTTGACCAGGAAGAGCGCCCCGTACCGCCGGCAGGCTTCCCGCACCCAGCGTGCGGCCTCCACCTGGGCGGCGAGCGGGAGGTGCTTTTCGCGGAACTGGATCATACGGCAGCCCGCCTGCAGCACCGCCTCCACCACTTCCGCCGGGGTGGTGCCGCTCACCAGCACGTACAGGCTCAGCCGCTCGGAAAGCGGCGGTGCAACGCGCCCCGCCGGCAGCAGTTCGACCCCGGCCAGTCGGTCGAGGTAGGCCGCGGCGAAGCTGCCGGGGCCCCGCGCGTCCGCCGCCGCCTGCTCCCCCGCCCAACCGGCCCAGAGGAGCGCCTCCGCCGCCGCCTCCACGGGCGCGGAGCCGTCACCCGCCGCCAGGGCCGCCGCCACCAGCGCCGCCGCCAGGCAGCCGGCACCCGGGATTTGCGCCATCAGGGGGTGCCCCGCCCGCACGGCCAGGGTACGCTGGCCGTCGGTGACCAGGTCCACCGGGCCGGTGACGGCCACGACGCAGCCGAAGCGCCGGGCCACGGCGCGGGCCGCCCGCTCCAGCCGCAGGCCCTGGGCCTCTTGCGGCCCATCGATGCCCCGCACCAGCCCCTGCTCGCCCGCCAGCGCCAGGACTTCCCCGGCGTTGCCCCGGACGGCGGTCACCTTCACCCGCTCCAGCAGATCCAGGGCGGCACGGGTGCGGGTCGCGATGCCGCCCGCCCCCACCGGGTCGAGCACCACCGGGATTCCGCCCCGGGCGGCCGCCTGCCCGGCCTCCAGCATCGCTTGCTGCAGATCGGGGCCCCAGGTGCCCAGGTTGAGCACCAGGGCGTCGGCCGCGGCGGCGACGAGGGGGGCCTCCGACCCGTCCCGGGCCATCACCGGACGGGCTCCGGCGGCCAGGAGCCCCCGGGCGACCCAGTCCATGGTGACGTAGTTGGTCATGGCGTGCACCAGGGGCCGCCGCTCCCGAACCCGCTCAGGCAGCGCCGTCATCGTCCGCCACCCCCACGGGCCGGGACGCGCCCTTCCTCCAGCCAGGCCAGGTGGTTGGTGGGACCGTGGCCGGCGCCGATCCCCGGCGCCTTTCGAATCGCCAGGGTGATGAAGTCCTTGGCCAGGCGGACCGCCTCGTGCAGCTCCAGACCCCGGGCCAGCCCGGCGGCGATGGCCGCGCTGTACGTGCATCCGGTCCCGTGGGTCTGCCGGGTCTCGACGCGCTCGGCCTCCAACCAGAGCCGGCTGCCGTCGGCGGCGATCAGCAGGTCGGCCGCCAGGTCGCCCTCCAGGTGGCCACCCTTGACCACCGCGGCCTGTGCCCCCATCTGCAGGAGCCGCTGCCCAGCCACTTCCATATCGGCACGGGTGCGGATGATCATGCCGGTCAGGGCTTCCGCCTCGGACAGGTTGGGCGTTACCACCCGCGCCAAGGGCAGCAGCAGCTCCCGCAGGGCGGCCTGCGCTTCGGGCAGGAGCAGGGGGGCGCCGCTCTTGGCGATCATCACCGGGTCCACCACGAGGTTGCATACGCCGTACCGCCGCACCCGGTCGGCCACCACGGCGACGGTGGAGGCGTCGTAGAGCATGCCGGTCTTGGCCGCGTCGGTGCCGATGTCGGAGAGGACGGCGTCCAGCTGCGCTGCCACCTGGTCGGCGGTGAGGGGGTAGACGCCGGTCACCCCCAGGGTGTTCTGCGCGGTGACGCAGGTGATCACGGAGCTGCCGTAGGTCAGCAGGGCGGTGAAGGTTTTCAGGTCGGCCTGGATGCCGGCGCCGCCGCCCGAGTCGGAGCCGGCAATGGTGAGGGCGCGTGGCAGGGTCACGGTCGCTCACACCTTTCTGTTGGAATGGGCAGTGCGCCGGGCCCGACCGGGGGAGGGTTCGGAACACAAAAAGGCCGCCCCTACGAAGAAACGTGGAGGCGACCGCACGATGACAGAACGGCCGGCCGTCCACTTCCCTCCGCTGGTATTACCCAGTTCAGGTTCTAAGGGTCCAGGTCTCGGCAGACCTGTTCTCAGCCCAAGAGGGCTCCCCTAGTGGATCGGACCCAGTATGCACTTGTTGACAGCGTACCATCGGCGGAAAAAGGGTGTCAAGACAGCCGCGGGGGTGATGTGAGGCCGCAGCCCCGGGCCAACGTCGTCTGACGGCGGTCACCGCCAGAGGGCCCGGCGCAGTAACCGTTCACAAGTACTTGCGCAGCACCAGCCGGTCGTCGCCGGGGCCGTAGAAATCCTTGTCCACTCGCCAGTCCTGGAACCCGATCCTGCGGTAGAAGGCTCGGGTGCCCGCATACGGGGCGTAATCCACGCTGTCCGCCAGGGTCGTGACTTCCATGACGAAGATGCCGATCTGGCGGCAGCGGTCTGCCACGGCGTCGACCAGCGAGCGGCCCAGGCCCCGTCGCTGGAACTGCGGGTCCACGCCCAGCCAGGTCAGTTCCACCAGGCTGACGTCCGCCGATCGGGGGAGCCACGTGACAAAGCCAACGACCCGGTCTGTGCCCCCGCTCTGGCAGACGGCCAGGAAGCCCTGTTGGGTCTTGAGGTCGGTGGCCATTTCCCGGAGGCCCTGCGCGTTGAACCATTCGGGAAGGGAGCGGGCCACCGCAAGCATTCCTTCGTAGTCAGGTGGGGATGCTGTCCGAATCTGCAGCATGTCTTGATCCTCCGGCGCGCACCCGGTACGCACCCGCCCCACCACTGAGGGCTCGCACCCGGGTTGGTGGAATGGTGTGTCGTTCAGGTCCAGCAGGAACCGTCGCAGTGAAAGAGCATACGTTCCCTCCCTTTGCGCTGTACACTGTTGTATATTTATGACCGTTTCCTATCGCACACAAGTTCCGCACACGACCAGGAGGAGGCTCATCAGTTGGTGAGTAAACCAGTCAGGCATAGCATCGAATGCTGGGTGATCCGCCGCAGGGAGAATGAGGAGGACGTCGTGCTCCTCCTCCACGTCCCGGCGAGCCCGGCCATTCCGGCCGGTTTCTGGCAGCCCCTCACAGGTGGAATGGAAGCAGGCCAGTCTGCCCGCGCGGCCTGCGTCCGGCCGTCGAAGGCGAAGCGCGCGTGGATTCCGATTCGACCGGGACGATGGAGTCGGCGTTTCTCGCCGTGGAGGTGATCGACCTGTAATGGCAGGGCTCGACTGGTGGGCGATGGTTGTGGCGCTGGCTGCCGTCTGTGCGGTGGCCACGTTCGTCGCTTACGGGCTCGACAAGTACTGCGCGACCCATAACATGTGGCGGATTCCGGAGCGGACCCTCCTCCTCTGTGCGCTGCTTCCCGGAGGTCCGTTCGGTGCGGTGGCCGGGATGCAGTTGTTTCACCACAAGACCCGGAAGTGGTACTTCCAGGTGGTCAACGTGGGCGCCTGCCTCCTCCAGTTTCTGTTGGTCTCTCTGGTGGTCCGGGGCCGCAACCGGTAGTGGTTCGGCCCCCGTCACGTGGGCGATGGGGCTTCAAGCAGTCTTGCGATTGTCGTGGCACCATTCTCCCCTTATCGTGGGATCGTGTCCCGTCAAGTGGTGTTGGCATGATGGGAGTTGGTTAGGTCCTCCGGCGGCCGACTAATAATTCAGGAACCTTTGGATCTTGCTGTCGTGCCTCTCTTGCTTGGAACAAGGCTACGTAGCAATAACGTCGCTGTCACGTTCACCTCATTGCACCAGGTGTACGTTGCCCCAGGACATAAGAGATAGGAGGGTTTCTCATTTACCCCCCGATGCTTAGATTGAAACCTCAAACCGTCTACTACCTCTGGACAGGGTTCCTCGCCTTCGGATTCGCCATGATTTTCACCCTTCTTCCGGTCTACTACATAAACGAGGTCGAGTTAACCCCATTTCCGTTAGTATTGGTTGGGACCGCACTAGAATGTACCGTATTCATCTTTGAAGTTCCCACAGGTGTGGTAGCAGACGTCTATAGCCGGCGCCTTTCCGTGGTTATTGGCACCCTCCTCCTCGGTACCGGTCTGGCGATCGAGGGGGCCATTCCTGCTGTGGCCGCCATCTTCATCGGTGAGGTGATGCGCGGTATCGGCCACACGTTCACCAGTGGTGCGATGGAGGCCTGGCTGGCTAACGAGATCGGCGAAGAGACGGTGGGCAATGTGTACCTCCGGGCGAGCCAGGTGGA